>CALHXU010000043.1 GCA_938040365.1 uncultured Acidimicrobiales bacterium | reverse complement strand
CTGCGTAGGCGCGATGCAGAGCAACGTGCGCTGCAATCACGACTACCCAAGGCGGACCTCTCTATGCCAGTCCGCCTCATCGAGTTGCGTGATGCACTCGACAAGCTGAGCGACCGCCAACGCATCGTCGTCGTGTTGCGGTACTTCGTCGACGTACACGACGACGAGATCGCAGAGGCCCTACAGGTCTCGCCATCGACGGTTCGCTCCCTCACCAGGAGAGCGCTTGCAGTTCTTCGAAAGGAACTCTCGTGACCGACCTTGAAGACCGGCTATACCTTGAACTTCCTGAGCTGGCCGACGCGCTAGTCGACGGCGGAGCAGAACGGGAAGAACCCGAGCAAGCAACACCGAGTGCGATTCCCAATCGTTCCCGGCGGCGGCTCCTGGCAGGCGCTGCCGCTCTGACAACAATCGGTGTTGGTGCGGCCTGGCTGAATGGGATCGGTTCGCAGGGACAGACGTCGGTCGTGACCGCTACCGACACAGGAACTTCAGGGTCGTCCGATGCTGGACTGAGCGACTTTGGATCGTGGGTTCCGATCGATGACGCTCCAATCTCAACTCGACCCTTCGCGCTAAGTGCGTGGACAGGGTCTCGGGCGGTCTTCTTTGGAGGGAGCAATGCCGAGCGAAACTTCGCACACACCAACGGTGCGTTCTATGACCCCGCCACCGATTCTTGGGAGACGATGCGTACGCCAGGCTTTGGGCACCCGGGGTTTTCCGGGGGCTTCCTCGGCGGTGACCTCTACGCGACTGCGAAAGGGGGTATCACCCGGATCGATATCGAGAGTGGGCGAGAAGTGCCAGTGGCGCGGCCTCCCCTGACCATCTCCGAGATCGTTGAGCTGGACGGTGACCTATGGGCGGTTGGGTCTACCAACGGTTTCCGCGAGGTCGTTTCAATCGCTCGATACCGTGTCGTAGACGAGCTCTGGGACTCTCCGATCGAGCAGAAGTCTCCATTGGAGGGATTCGGCGAAGCGATCCAGAACAGAAGTGCTGTGGTGGGCGACCTAGACGGAGAGATCGTCCTCTGCAGCGAAGAAGGAAATTGTTTGGCCTTTGATTCGGCGGTGTCGCCAGAGGATGGCGCTTGGCGGTCGATCGTTCGACCTGAGACCGGCGACGTTCCAGGAATCAGCGGAGTGACCGCTCACGGCCTCGTACGGCTCTCGCTGAGCGGTAAGGATGGACGTAGCGCAGCGCTTCACGTGTTCGACGGCGACAGCTGGACTCGTCGAGCCGAAGACGTACCAGTCGCAGGATTTACCGACACCACGTCGATCACTGCTGCTGGTGATTGGCTGATCGTTCTATCGGAGCAAAGCGAGCCAGTCGTCGTGCATCTTCCAACCGGTGACTGGGGACTTACACCTTGGCCGCTCGATGGCGTCAGGTGGCCCAACGTAGTTTGGACCGGCGAGCAGCTGGTTGTGTGGGGTGGTGTAGCCGAGCAAGATGCCGCCGCCGAGGGAGCCTTGTGGACTCCATCCTCGGGTTAGCGGTTGTTTGAGCGACGCTTTTGATTGCCTCCGCCGCTTCCCTTGCGAGAGTTGCTGCCACCGCTTCGCTTGGCGTCTCCGCCGCTGTTCTTTCGGGCGTCTCCGCCGCCGGGGCTTGATCGCTTGCGGCCGGTCGACTTCTTTGTGCCCTTGCCCTTGGCTCCGTTACCGCGGCCCTTGCCGCGGCTGCCGCTGCGTTGGCCGCCCTTGCCACCGCCACCCTTGCCGCCACCCTGCTTCGGCACGATGATCGGGTCGCCGTGGTCGAGCTTGTCGGCAGGCGTTGGATCTTCGAACTCGCACTTCACCTTGATCTGGCGCTGAAGTTTCTTCGTGTCCTTCAAGTCCTCGTTCGTGACGAACGAAATCACCACGCCGCTCGCTCCGGCGCGAGCTGTACGGCCTGAACGGTGGGTATAGGCCTTGTCATCCTCGGGCGGATCGAAGTGCACGACACAATCGACACCATCGACGTGGATACCACGAGCAGCAACGTCGGTAGCGATGAGGGCTTGGGTCTTTCCTTCGACGAATGCTTTGAGCGCGCTATCGCGTTGGCTTTGGGTGCGGCGGCCATGAATGACGCCGGTCTTTACGCCGTACTTCTTGAGCTGGCGAGCCACGCGGTCAGAGCCATGGCGAGTTCGGCAAAACACGATCGTCTGACCGTGGCTACGAATCTCATGAGCGGCGAGCGCCACCTTCTCGGTGCGGTCGATGCGAACAAAGCGATGCGTCATTCGCGTCATGTCCGGCTCTTTCTCACCAACCTCGTGGGTGACCGGACGGTTCTGGTATCGATCGGTGAGGACCCGTACTTCCTTGCCGAGCGTTGCCGAGAAGAGCACCGTCTGGCGATCGTTGTTCGTCTTGTCGAGGATCTGCTTCACCACTGGGAGGAAGCCCATATCGGCCATGCGGTCGGCTTCGTCGATGACGGCAATGCTGACCTGGTCGAGCTTGATTTCGCCCTGGTCGATGAGGTCGAGCAAACGGCCGGGGCACGCAACGACCATGTCGACTCCGCCGCGCAGCGCCTTCAGCTGAGCGCCAAACCCCACGCCGCCGTAGACCGCTGCCACGCTTCGGCCGCGAACGTCGGCGAGCGGCTCGAGCTCGCGGCGGATTTGCTCGGCGAGCTCGCGGGTGGGGGAGAGGATCAGTCCGGTTGGCTTGTGTGGTTTTGCCTTCTTCAAGCGGGCGACCATCGGAATGCCAAACGCCAGCGTCTTGCCCGAACCCGTGGGAGCGCGACCGAGTACGTCCTTACCCGACATTGCATCGGGGATAGTCGCGGCCTGAATCGGGAACGGGCTATCGATGCCGACACCTTCGAGGCGGTCGACAATATCGTCGGGGACCCCAAGGTCAGAAAAGCTCTTTACATTCGACATTTGGCCTCCAAAAACCTTGGCCCACGTCAAACATCGAGAAACACGAGCAGGCCCATGCTAAGCGATTGGAATGGCAAGCATGTGCAGATGTGACGGGCGGACATCGAAACGGCTGGCGACCCAGCCGTAGACTCGAGGACCGGCCGAGCTGAGAGGACCAAGACCTGTGATTTCGCTGTTTGTGTATGGAACGTTGCGCACCCCCGTCGGCGGCCCGGCAGAGGACACGGGCAACTACGCCCGCATTGCAAACCACGTCACGTCTTCAACTCCTGCGGTTCTGCACAACGCCGACCTGCTGTCGTTCATCAACTACCCCGGCATTCGGCCCGGAACCGGCACGGTCGTCGGGGAGATTCTCGAGGTCGACGAACAGGGCCTCGCTATCGCGGACGAAATCGAAGCACACCCGGAGTGGTACGAGCGCACTTCGGTGAACGTCGAAACCGAGATGGGTGAGCAACGTCAGGTGTGGACGTATTGGGCGCCAGCCGAACTGATCGACACTGGCAGCGTCATTTCATCGGGGGATTGGTTCGACCGCGACCGGTCAGTCCATGACGGCCGCACGCTCGAACAGGCGCTCGCCGAGGACAAACCCGCCGGACAATAACGCTGTTCTGAACATGTTTCTGTCGAACGGTTCGATCCGTCGCTAACCTCAGACCTGACCGATTCTCTAGAGAAAGCGTGCTCGCATCACATGAGCGATTCGCCAACCATCGTGTACACCTGGACCGACGAGGCGCCGGCCTTGGCAACCCTGTCGTTCCTCCCCATCGTCGAAGCATTTGCGGGCGCCGCCGGAGTGTCCATCGACACTGCCGACATCTCGCTGGCAGGCCGCATCATCGCCGCGTTCGGCGACTTTCTCACCCCCGAACAACAAATCCCCGACTACCTCGCACAGCTCGGCGAGCTCGCAAAGACACCTGAAGCCAACATCATCAAGTTGCCTAACATCAGCGCCTCGATTCCACAGCTAAAGGCCGCGATCGAAGAACTGCAGGCGAAGGGCTTCGACCTTCCCGACTATCCAGACGACCCCGAGAGCGACGAAGAGGCAGCGATCGCCGCCCGCTACGACAAGATCAAGGGGTCGGCGGTCAATCCGGTCCTGCGCGAGGGTAACTCTGATCGTCGCGCTCCTGGAGCGGTCAAGAACTACGCACAAAAGAACCCGCACTCGATGGGGCCATGGACCTCCGAATCGGCCTCGCACGTCTCGACGATGGGTGAGAACGACTTCCGTTCGAACGAACTGTCGACAACCATCTCGGCCGACGGCTCTCTCCGAATCGAACACGTCGCCGCCGATGGCACGGTCGCCGTACTCAAAGAGTCCGTACCTGTTCTCGCCGGCGAGGTCGTCGATGCGACCTTCATGAGCGCCGCGGCCCTCGAAGCATTTCTCGCAGCCGAAATCGCCGACGCAAAAGCAAAGGGCGTGCTCTTTTCGCTGCACATGAAGGCGACGATGATGAAGGTGTCGGATCCGATCATCTTCGGCCACGCCGTCAAGGCCTACTTTGCGAACGTCTTTGCCGAACACGGCGACGCACTCGATACCGCGGGCGTCAACGTCAATAACGGACTCGGAAACCTTCTCGTTGGCCTCGAAGAGATGTCGGGCGATGATCGTGCCGCGATCGAACAAGCCGTCGCTTCTGCCTACGAAAATGGCCCGGACATTGCGATGGTCAATTCGGACAAGGGCATCACCAACCTGCACGTGCCGAGCGATGTCATCGTCGATGCGTCAATGCCAGCAATGATCCGCACCTCAGGCCAAATGTGGAACAAGGCCGGCGAACTCCAGGACACCAAGGCGGTCATTCCCGATAGCTCCTACGCTGCGCTCTACAGCGCAACGTTCGACTTCTGCAAAGCAAACGGCGCGTTCGACCCAACCACGATGGGCACGGTGCCAAACGTTGGGCTCATGGCCCAAAAGGCCGAGGAGTACGGCAGCCACGACAAGACCTTCGAGGTCGAAGCCGCTGGAAGTGTTCGAGTTGTCGACAATGCGGGCGAAACCGTCTTCGAACATTCGGTTGAAGCGGGCGACATTTGGCGTATGTGCCAGGTGAAGGATCTGCCCGTCCAAGACTGGGTCAAGCTCGCGGTCAGTCGAGCGCGAGCAACCGGGTGGCCAGCGGTCTTCTGGCTCGACGAGACCCGCGCCCACGATGCGCAGCTCATCACCAAGGTCAACACCTATCTTGCCGACCACGACACCGACGGACTCGACATTCACATCATGAACGTCGCCGATGCAACCACGTTTACCCTCGGCCGCGTCAAGGCTGGCGAAAACACTATTTCGGTGACTGGCAACGTCTTGCGCGACTACCTCACCGACCTGTTCCCAATTCTCGAACTCGGCACGAGCGCAAAGATGCTGTCGATCGTGCCGCTCATGAACGGCGGCGGCCTCTTTGAAACCGGTGCCGGCGGCTCTGCGCCAAAGCACGTCCAGCAATTCAACAAAGAGAACCACCTTCGGTGGGACTCACTCGGCGAATTTCTTGCGCTCGCCGTTTCGTTCGATCACCTCGCAGACACGACCGGTAACTCGGCGGCAAAGGTCATGGGTGACACCCTCGACACCGCCACCGAGAAGTTCCTCGACGCGGGCAAGTCACCGAGCAGGAAAGTGAACGAACTCGACAACCGAGGCAGTCACTTCTACCTGGCTACCTATTGGGCCGAAGCGCTCGCAAACCAAACCGACGACGCCGACCTCGCGGCGAAGTTCGCACCGGTCGCCGAGCAGCTCGTATCGAACGAGTCGGCGATCGCCGAAGAACTCATCGCCGTGCAGGGTGAGGCAATGGACATTGCCGGCTATTTTGCACCCGACCTCGAACTCGGTCGAAAGGCAATGCGACCAAGCCAAACGCTCAACGCCATCATCGACTCGATCTAGGCGCTGGCTCTCGCGAGTTGGTTTACTCGTCGCTGGAGTCTTCGAGGGTACCGTTCTCGATGGCGCTCAGATCGATGTGGTAGCCGGGCTCGTCGAGATCGATAGCGTGTTCGGCGGTTTCGTCGGTCGCTCGCGAAAGCTCTTTCAGCTCACCGGGTTCGAGGGTGAATGACCCTCCCGATTGTCGGGGTGGAACTGCGAGAGCTGCCACCGCAGCTTCCTTACGATTGCGACGACCGATGGTCTCGCGGCCGAGCATCGCCCCAAAGCTGAGCCAGAACGGCGCCGACAATACGGCACCAATCACAAACCACGTGACCGTAGATGGCACCAGATCGGTCGTTGGCGTCCCCTCCTCGGCTCGGAAGTTGCGAAGGTCGTTCGCCCACTGGTTGACCTGACGTACCTCGACTGCTTCGATCGACGGACCGTTGAGGATGAGCCAGTACGAGGCCAAGCCCGCGGCGAGAACGCCGAGTACCTCAAAGATCTGTTCGAAATCAGGAACTGCCCATTTAGCGGTGGGAACGAGACGGCCCCGCTGGTGGAGCATCGAGCTCCACGTAAAGCCTGCCGCGGCAACGAGTGGGCCGATAAAGGCAAGGCCGGTGAGCAGCGACTTGGTACCCGACGAACCAGCGCAGTCCGAACCGTCGCAGACAAAGACCTCTTCGCCAAACCGCGACCGCACAAAGATGGTGAGCAGGAGCGACACCACGAAGCCGAAGCCAAAATATTTCGGGGCGGAGGACAATCGAGACGGACCTTGTCGTTGATCTAAACGGATGGGTGTTGCCGATAGCTAGCAACTATCGCAACACGTTACGTGCATCCGGCCAGTCTGTCTCGCAACTTCACGAGTTCCCGCGAAAACTCGATAAGACTCGCCATCTCGAAGAGCGATTTTTTGGTCACCGCAGTTAGATTGCTCAACATGACCGCACAGTTTCTCGCAGGTGGCCCAGTCGCCGAAGCCGTACTCGCCGATGTCCAAACCCGAGCCGAAGCACTCAAGGAAAAGGGTGTCTCCGTCGGTCTCGGAACGATTCTCGTCGGTGACGACGGCCCGTCGGCCTCTTATGTCAAGAAGAAGCACGAGACCTGCGAAGCAGTCGGCATCACTTCCCACCACAAAGAGATCTCAGCCGACCAAGGCCAGCAGGCGCTGGTCGATGCGTTGAACGAGTTCAATAACGATCCAGCGGTGTCTGGATACATCTTGCAACTGCCGCTGCCCGACGGTTTCGACGCCGCTGCCGCCCTCGCCATGATCGACCCAGCCAAGGACGCCGACGGGTTGCATCCCGAGAACCTCGGCAAGCTCGTCCTCCAAGAGCCAGGTCCGCAGCCGTGCACCCCGGCCGGAATCATCGAGATGCTGAAGTTCTATGACATCGACGTCAAGGGTAAGAACGTCGTCGTCGTCGGGCGCGGGACCACGCTCGGTCGGCCTATGGCGTTGCTCATGACCACCAAGCAAGACGGCGCCAACGCGGCGACAACCGTTGTCCACACCGGCGTTCCTGACATTGCTGCCTACACCAAAGAAGCAGACATCGTCATCGCCGCAGTTGGTCGTCCCGGCACGATCACTAAAGACATGGTGAAACCAGGAGCGGTGGTCGTCAGCGGAGGAATCAGTTGGGAAGGCAAGAAGCTTCTTCCCGACGTCGATGAAGACGTCGCCGAAGTCGCGTCGTGGATCACTCCTCGGCTGGGCGGCGTGGGCCCGCTTACCGTCGCAATGCTTCTCGCTAACACCGTCGCTGCTGCCGAGCGAGCTAACCCCTGAACGAGGCGTCAATACTGCGTCGAGGTAATCGCCTCATCTGGCGCAGCTTTCGCCTGCATCCAGTTCCGCACGCCATTGCCCTGACCGGGGCGGTTATCTTTGCCGTCACCGTCGTCGCGCTCAGCCGGGCGGTCGGCTGGGTCACCGACACCCTTATCATCCCCGCGCTCGGCACGGGTGCGAGCGACCCGTCGGCCACCGGCGTCACGACGAACCAACTCGTCGTTGGCTTTCTCGTCATCTTGGGCATCTCGCTCGTGCGCGGCGCGGGTGCCATCATTCGCCGCTACTACCTCGCCATGGCCGAGTACCGAACTCGCGGCTCGTGGCGCACCCAGCTGTACCGGCAGTACTTGGAACAACCACTCAGCTTCCACCGCGATAACTCGACCGGCACGCTGTTGGCCCTCACCGACAACGACCTTCTCGTTGCCGGTACGGTGCTTCGGCCGCTCGCATTCGCGGTCGCCACCGTCGTGCTCGCAATCTTGGCGGTCATCAACTTGGCTTTGCTCCACCCGACTTTTGGCCTCGTCGCACTCGTCTTGTTGCCCGTCCTGTTCGTGATCAACCAGTCGTATTCGAAGCGGGTTGCGGGGCCAGCTGCCGAAGTGCAACAAGCGGTTGCCGACGTCACCGACGTGGCCCACGAAAGCTTCGACGGCGTCATGGTCGTCAAGACGCTCGGCCGGAGCGACGCCGAGATCGAGCGGATGTCTGCGACCGCCGACGACCTGCGGTCGAAAAGAATCGTCGTCGGCAACATTCGCGCCATCTTCGAGCCGCTGCTTCAGGCCCTCCCCGAGGTCGGCATCGTCGTGCTGCTCTTGTTGGGGACGCGACTGGTCGAATCTGGAACGGTTACCACCGGAGAACTCATCGGAGCGCTCTCGCTTTTCAGCGTTCTATCGCTACCCATCCGAATCGTGGGCTTCTTCCTGCAATCGATGCCACCGTCGGTCGTGGCGCTCGATCGCATCGACGACGTGATCGACCTGCCGAGCCCCGAGCGCCACGAGGGAACGGTCGACACGTTGCCGGACGGGCCGCTCTCGTTATTCTTCGCCGATGTTTCCTTCTCCCATGGCGACCACGTTGTACTCGACGGTCTGAACCTCTCGGTTGCCAGCGGGGAGAACGTAGCGCTCGTCGGTGCAACCGGGTCGGGCAAGACGACGTTGATCGAATTGGCGGCTGGTCTCACCAGCACCGACAGCGGCGAGATCTCGCTTGGCGGCGTTACCTACAGCGACCTACGCGCCGCGACTCGCGCCGATCGCCTCGGCGTGGTGTTCCAGGAGAGCTTTCTGTTCGCGCAATCGATCGAGGACAACATCACGATGGCCGGGACCAGCGGTGGATCGCGAAGCGAGGAGGCTTCGGATGCTCACGTCGTGGCGGCGACCGAAGTGACGCGCTCCCACGGCTTCATCACCGAAACGCCTGAGGGCTACCAAACC
>CALHXU010000042.1 GCA_938040365.1 uncultured Acidimicrobiales bacterium | reverse complement strand
TCCTCGGCCAAAGCAGGTTGAGTGGCTGGTGCGGCAGGTGCTGGTTCGGTTTCGCTGGTGTGTTTCTGGACTGCGGCGTCGAACATTCGCTGATCGTTCGTACGGGGATGTTTCCCGTTCGGAACATCACGACCGCCATCGGCACGATAGAGCCGGTCGGCGCCTCGTTTGAACCCGCGGTACATGACGTCGATCGATTCGTCGTCGCCCTCGATGAGCAGATACGCCAACCCGTTGGTGCCGCGGCCTTTGCGTACTTTGCGGCGGGCACGCTGATACTCATACCGGCTATTCCGATCGGCAGCGGTGGTGTGGTCTTCCACAAACTTCTTCGCGATCGCGACACCCAAATCAGGATTCGTCCCGGCTAACTCCGAAATGAGTTCATCGTCGGTCGCTGCTAACCCGTCGGTCTTCGCCGACGCATCGGCCACGAGGTCGACTTGTTCGGTTGACATGGCGCCATCGACAAGTTTCGATGCCAGCTCCGGGTTTTGTTTGATGACCGCGGCCCGGCTTGTCCGTTTCTTTGCTTCGACTTTGGATACGCCGCCGGATTGTTTGATCACACCCTGAGTCGAATGCTCGCTAAACCCCGCGTCGGTCCGCTGTGCGATCAACAGGGCTTCGGTCGCGTCCAGCACACTCCGGTACTTGTCGATCGCCTCGATCGCCCCAGCAAACGGCGCTTCACCCAACGCAGCAACAATCGTGTTCATCGCCGCACGCGACACGGTCAACCAATCCGAGGCAACACACACAGAGCTGGTGCCCGTGATGGTGTTGAGATCGTCGCCCGAGGTCATAAACACCAAGCTAATCAGGGGGTGTGACACTGGAATTGGGTGACCAGCCGCAACGCCGCGCTAGCTCAGGTGATGCACTTCGCTAAGCCCGTACACCGGTGTGTCGATGCCCGCGTGCCGGGCCTTCAACTGGAGCGCAAGGTACAGCGAATAGTGGCGCGACTGGTGCAGGTTGCCTCCGTGGAACCACAGGTTGTCTTGTTGGGTGGGCTTCCACATGTTGCGCTGTTCACCTTCCCACGGGCCCGGGTCCTTGGTCGTGTCTGAACCGAGGCCCCACACCTTGCCCACTTTGTCGGCAACGTCTTGGGAGATGAGCCTGGCCGCCCATCCGTTCATCGATCCGTAGCCGGTTGCGAGCACGATGAGGTCGGCGTCCAACTCGGAACCGTCGGTTAAGACGACACCGCCCGGCGTAATCTTGTCGATGTTCACCCCGCTGCGAAGCATCACGTCGCCGTCGATGATCAGCTGCGATGCGCCGACGTCGATGTAGTAGCCGGATCCTCGGCGGAGGTACTTCATGAATAGACCCGACCCGTCGTCGCCCCAGTCGAGCAAGAAGCCAGCGTCTTCGAGGCCCTGATAGAAGTCGGCGTCTTGTCGGGCCATCTCTTCGTAGACCGGTATCTGGAACTGGTGCATGATGCGGTAGGGGATTGAGGCGAAGATCAGGTCGGCCATCTCGGTCGTCACTCCAGATTCCAGCGCCCGCTCGGAGTAGAGGTCGCCGAGTGCGAGTTCCATGAGTGTGTCGGACCTGGCGATGTGGGTCGATGAGCGTTGCACCATAGTGACTGCTTCGGCGCCCGCTTCGTAGAGGGCGGCGCAGATGTCGTGGGCGGAGTTGTTCGACCCCAGCACGACACACTTCTTGCCCGCGTAACTGTCGGACTCTCGGTGGGCCGACGAATGGTGGATGTCGCCAGCGAAGCTGTCGGCTCCGGGAATGTCGGGCACATTGGCCATGCCGGACATGCCCGTTGCGAGGATGAGTTGGGTTGGCTGCAGTGTAACCATCGAGTCGGATCCGTCGGGAGCTTGGCCTCGCCGCACGACGTTGACGGTCCACGTTCCGGCGTCTTCGTCGTAGGAGGCGTCGACGACCTCCGATGAAGCCCAGTAGTTGAGCTCCATGACCTTGGTGTACATCTCGAGCCAGTCGCCGATTTTGTCCTTCGGTGCGAACACCGGCCAGTTCTCGGGGAACTTGATGTAGGGCATGTGGTCGTACCAGACCGGGTCGTGCAGACACAGCGACTTGTAGCGGTTGCGCCATGAGTCGCCGGCTCGTTCGTTCTTCTCGATGATGATGGTGGGTACGCCGAGCTGGCGCAGTCGGGCGCCGAGGCCGATGCCGCCTTGTCCGCCGCCGATGATCACGCAGTAGGGCTGGGTGGTGTAGCCGAGTTCGATGGCTTCGTTGGCGCGCTGTTCGAGCCATGACTGACGTTCGGCGTCGACGCCGTGTTCAACACCCCTCGGCCGTGCGTTGCCTTTGGGTTCTTCGTGGCCCTTAAGCTCGATCATTGCGGTAAGCAGCGTGAAGCACTTGCCATCGATCAGTCGGATGTGTCCTTCGCCGCGGGCGACTGCGGTTTCGAAGGTGATCCACCCGTCGACGACACCGTCGGCCTCGGTGGCCTCACCGGTGAGCGCGAAGTTGGTCGCTGCGGTATCGGCGGCACGAGCGTCGAGCATTTCTTTGACTTCGCCTTGGCCCTCGACGGTCTTCAGGTTCCAGGTGAACGTGACGAGGTCTCGCCAGTAGCTTTCGTCGGCGAAGAGTGATGCCGCAGCATCGTGGTCTCCTGACGCGAGTGCGCTCTCAAAGTCTTGAAGCCAGCTGCTGACTGTTTCGGTCGGTGTGCTCATACGTCTTCCCCTAGGTGTTGGCCAAAACCGGAAAGGGTCGACGAAGTTGAGGCGCGAGGCCTGCGAAATTGCACATGGTCGTCCCCCGATGACCCGGCGTTCTCATCCTCGCGGCGGGATGCACGCTCGTCAAATGATTTTGATCAGGCGACGTCGTGCACATCGCTCGGGCAGCGAACGTGCCTCTCAAAGAATCCCTTGACCTCAAGTCGAGTCGAGGTCGTACGGTGACGGTATGGAAGACATCGACATTCCGACGAACTGCTCGCTACCGCGCCAAGACGCAGCGATTCAAGTGCTTCAATGGGCCGACCTTAGAAGCCTTGCGACCAGCTCACAGCTCGTGTCCAACGGCGTTCGCCTGACGTTCTCGGTCGAGGTCGAAGAAGCGCTGCGCTCGCTGGTTGCACGTGAACAGATGTGCTGTCCGAACTTTGCGTTCTCGATCGAGCGAGGCCACGACTCGGTGACACTCGAAGTGGCCACCGACGACGCTGATGCCCAAACGATGATCGCCAATATGAGCGGGGTGTCGCCATGAGCACGTCTGAACACCTAACCATTGGCCAACTCGCCGAAGCCACCGGCGTGTCGATCTCGGCAATCCGCTACTACGAGCAACGGAACCTCGTCTCGCCGGTCGGTCGAGATGGCGGACAGCGCCGCTTTGCGACCGACGCGGTCGACCGACTGCAGTTCGTGACACGTGCAAAGCAAGCGGGCTTCACCCTTGAACAAATCGGCGTACTGCTCGATGACTCGACGGTGGAGACGCGCAGCGTGCTCGCCAGTCGGTTGCACGAGATGAAACAAACACGAGCTGAGCTCGACGTAGCGATCTCCTTCGTGGAGGGCGCATCGAAGTGCGGCTGTGCAAATCTTGCTCAGTGCGCGCTCGCATCGGAGCGATAGATGCGTCGCAAGTTTGGGTTAGCAGTAGCAATCGTGTGTGGTTTCGAACTGGTAATCGCAGTCATCATCGGTGGAGCAAGTGCGGCGATTTTCTTTGGATGGGAGGGTGCTCTCGTCGCCATCGCGCTTGTTTGGGTGGCCTTCGAGCTGATCGGTCGACGGCGGCCAAGCCCGTCGTAGCGACCGCAAATTCGAACGGCGAACCCCCGGGGCCTGACCCGAAACGTCCGGTGGTAAGACGTAGCGAGCCAAACCCGTAGGGTTCGACGAGGGGGAATCAGTTACCGGCGCAAAGCGCTGGATCAATCGAATCCTTGCGATCGACGCGCACGGAATAGATGTCCCAGTACGAGTCTTGCGTGCGTACGTTTTCCAGCACGTTGCCCGGCTGGTGGTTCCAAATGTTGTTCCCAAACTCGTCAGCTGGACCTGCCTCAAGCGTCAGCATCAGTGCGTGAGATTCGGCGGTCGAGACGTCGACC
>CALHXU010000041.1 GCA_938040365.1 uncultured Acidimicrobiales bacterium | reverse complement strand
GAGCTGGCCACCAGCCGAATCGCCACACACGACCAGCTGGCTGGTGTCGATCGAGAGATATCGAGCCGAGTCGAGAAGCCAATCCCACGCCGCATCGACGTTGTCGTTCTGGGTCGGAAACTGATGCTCGGGGGCGAGGAGGTAGTCGAGGCTTACGACGACTGCACCGAGGCCGGCGGCGAGTTGGGTGCAGAACGTGTCGCATGTTTCGAGGTCGCCAATGACCGAACCGCCCTGATGGAGGAATAAGACGCCCGGCCTGAGCGCCTCAGCAGTCTGTGACGGTTCGTAGACCCGACCGGGGAGGTCGCCATGGATCGGGTCGCTAATGACCGTCGGACTGACCGAGACGCCATCGACCCGGGGCGCATTCGATGCCCTGAAACCAGCCGCCGACGCCCGTCGAGCGTGGGCTGGGGTCATGGTGTGTATCGATTGGTCGCGTTCGGTGGTCTTCATGGCGAGGCGAATGTGAGGGTCCAACACGTAGCCGTCGATTTCGTATTCGCCGATCAATCCGGCAGCCGATTCGGCGGCTCCTACTGGCATCTTGCCCAAGGCCGAAGCCCCGGCACTCTTCGCCCACGAAACGAAATCTTCAGCACTCGGCGACATCACCCGAGGCTAGTGGAAGCGGGGCCTGTGGAAAGCAGCGCCGCCTCTCCAATTGTCGGGTGGGCCGAGTAGCTTTACTCCATGGGCATCGTTGACGAGGATGTCGAGCGAGTTCGACAATCGGTCGACATCGTCAAACTCATCTCTGAACACACCCAACTCAAGCGCGTCGGTCGCCGGTGGTCGGGCTTGTGCCCCTTCCACAACGAGAAGACGCCGTCGTTCTCGGTGAACTCCGAGGAGGGGCTCTATCACTGCTTTGGGTGCAAAAAGTCGGGCGATGCAATCTCGTTTGTACGTGAACTGCAGATGCTCGACTTCCCCGGTGCGATCGAACACCTCGCTCGCATTGCCGGTGTCACGCTTCGATATACCGATGCGAACGAGGGCGCTGTTCGAAACCGTCGCAAAGAACTGATGAACAAGGTCGGCCAAGCTGCCGACTTCTACCACGACTATCTGCTCACGGCACCCGAGGCCGGCGCTGCTCGTGGCTACCTGCGCGATCGCGGTTTCGATGGCGACATGGTGCGCCGCTACAAGGTCGGCATGGCGCCCGATGGATGGGACCACTTGGCCCGAAAGCTCAACCTGAGCAACAAAGACCTCATCGATTCAGGTCTCGGCAAGATGAACAGCCGAAACAAGCAGATGGATTGGCAACGCAATCGCATTGTCTTTCCCGTGTTCGACGAGCGCGGCGATGCCGTTGGTTTCGGCGGGCGAATCATGCCTGGGGGAGAGGGCGCCAAATACATCAACAGCCAGGAATGCGCGGTCTACTCGAAGAGTCGTGTGCTCTACGGGCTGAACTGGGCGAAGGAACACATCGTCTCCACGAACACCGCCGTGATCTGTGAGGGGTATACCGATGTCACCGGTTTCTCTCGCGCCGGAATTTTGTCAGCGGTCGCAACATGTGGCACCGCGCTCACCGACGATCACCTCAAGTTACTCAAACGATTCACGAACAAGATCGTCCTCGCATTCGATGCCGACGACGCCGGCAAGGCAGCTGCCGAGCGGGTCTATGAATGGGAGCAGAAGTACGAGATCGAAGTGCTCGTCGCAGATCTGCCAACCGGGGTCGACCCCGATGATCTCTCCCGAACCGACCCAGAACGCCTTGTTGAGAGCGTGACCAATGCGCTCTCATTCCTTGCATTCCGCCTCGAGCGAGAGCTCGGTCGCCACCAGATGGACTCGATCGAACATCGGGCTCGTGCCGCTGAAGAGGCGATTGCGCTCGTTGGCGAACATCCCAACGTGTTGGTCCGGGACCAATATGTGATGACCATCGCTGACCGGTGTCGTATGGACCCCGACCGGTTGCGCGAGATGATCAAGAACCCGAAGAAGCGGCGCGGCAAGCTCGTGCGGGAAGCGCCCACACTGCCCATGCCACAGAAGGGCAGTGATCACGTCGAAGATCAAGCCATTCGCCTCGTCATCGATCAAAACGAGGATGCTGAAGTCATCCTGTCCGACACGCTTTTCGCGGCGCCGATGCGAAAAGAGATTTACACCGCGTTACACGAGGCTGCGTCGGTGCGCGAAGCTGTAGATGTGCTTGGAGCAAATGAAGGCGGGCTGCTCATCGAACTGGCAGCGACCGACGACGAGCTGGACGCGCAAGCCGTTCTCTCTCGCCTCGTTGGCCGCGCGGCCGAACGGCTCGCACGTGATATCGAGGCTGAAATGCGTCTCGGAGGGCAGATCGAAGAGCTGCTCCCCGACGTGAAGTACCTTCGTCAGTGGGTCATCGATTTACGAGAACCTTCAACTGAGCTAAATGATCTGGCCCCTCTGGCCGAATGGATTGCGATGAGAAGCGCACCCGTTGCCCGAGATACTGCCGAGTCGTCACCGTGACTTCGGGGCCGTCACCCATCGATAGCGATGAGGTAGGCGCGTCGAGGCAGCGTCGAGAACGCACCCATGCTCTGGGGGCAGATCGCGCGACCCGCTCGACCGACTCAACCCGGGTCTACATGCAAGAGATCGGCCGAGTGCCGCTTCTCACTGGCAAGGAAGAGGTTCGGCTCGCCGAAAAGGTCGCGCAGGGAATGGCCGCCGAAGAAGAACTAGCCCTCCACGCTGCGGCCGAAACGCTCGACTCGATCGAGCCCTCCCGACGGTCGACGCTCGAACGCCACGTCCGGATCGGCGACGCAGCCAAGAATGATCTGACGCAAGCGAACCTTCGTCTCGTCGTATCGATTGCCAAGCGTTATGCGAACCGCGGAATCCCGCTGCTCGACCTCATCCAAGAGGGCAACCTCGGCCTGATGCGAGCGGTCGAAAAGTTCGACCACCTCAAGGGCTTTAAGTTCTCCACGTATGCAACCTGGTGGATTCGCCAAGCCATCACCCGCGCGATCGCCGACCAGGCCCGCACCATCCGAATTCCGGTGCACATGGTTGAGATCATGAGCCGCGTGCGTCGTGAGCAGCGTCGCCTCACCCAAGAGATGGGTCGCGAGCCAACCATGGAAGAACTCGCAGAGGTTTGCGACATGCCAGCAGCCAAGGTCGAGGAACTACTCAAGATCGCCCAAGACCCGCTCTCGCTCGACACCCCGGTCGGCGCCGAAGAAGACGTGAGCCTCGCAGACTTCGTCGAAGACTCCCGAGCAATCCGACCCGCCGAAGCAGCAACTCGAAAGATGCTCGGCCTCGAAGTCGCCCAAGTGCTGTGCCAGCTAACAGAACGTGAACAAGAAGTTGTCCGCCTCCGATTCGGCCTCGAGGACGGACGACCACGCACCCTCGAAGAAGTTGGTCGCACCTTCGGTGTCACCCGCGAACGCATTCGCCAGATCGAGTCAAAAACACTCGCCAAGCTGCGGCACCCACAACGAAGCGAACACTTGAAGGGCTACCTAGTCGATTAGAACCCTTCGGGTTCTGACGAGTTTCTCGCTTCGCTCGAAACATCGAGCGTGCTGAACCTCAAGAAGTCGTTCGCGTTGTACCAAAACGTAAAGAGCCGCCCCGTTGAGGGCGACTCTTCCCATTGTGCTCCGCGGGTTGGGATCGAACCAACGACCTGCCGATTAACAGTCGGATGCTCTGCCAGCTGAGCTACCGCGGATTGACTCGATGCATGGTAGCAGTTTCGGAAAGAACCACGACACTTCCATCGATCTTCTGTAGGGAGATTTCCCTCACCACAGACAGTCCATCGGCAGCGGTTCTCCTTCGATAAGGCCTAGACTCTCGGCGGGCCCGTAGCTCAGTTGGTTAGAGCACACGACTCATAATCGTTCGGTCGCGGGTTCAAGTCCCGCCGGGCCCACGTATCGCCGCCTTCGGCGCCAAACCCAAAACGTCAACGCCGGTTGGTGGGGTCAGGTCTCACTTTCACTGGAACTAGCGCGGGGTCAGGTCTCACTTTCACTCTGCTCCCGGAACTAGCGCGGGGTCAGGTCTCACTTTCACTCTGCTCCCGTGTTCTGCGACGATCGGTTACCTTCGAGACGCAAAGCTGAACCCAGTACAGGCTCCAT
>CALHXU010000040.1 GCA_938040365.1 uncultured Acidimicrobiales bacterium | reverse complement strand
TCGACGAGATCGACGTCGCCAATGTTTCTGACCACGTGTTCGATCGTTGCGGTCGAGCCAACAGCGAGCTCAGGGCCTTGGACCGGAAGGTCAGCATCGACGCCGTTGGTCGAGGTTTCGATATCGATCTCAGGGTTGCCCGGAGGGGTGAAGAGGGGGTTCGGAGCCAATACAAAGCTCTCGGTCAGCCTCGTAAGCGAGTCGTTTCCAAATCCTTCAATTGCGGATGAACCCGAGAAGGCTTCAATCCCGAACGTCTCAAGCTCATCTGAAACAAGATCGGAGAAGTTGCGGATAGAGAACTCGATATCTGGAACAGCAGCTGAGGTGTCAGCTGGAAGAATCCCCGTCGCTCCGTCGATCACTGGCCCGTAGGCAAAGTCGAGTCCAGCGAGCACGAGCGAAAAGGGAGTCGCCTGACTGACCGTGAAGCTGTCGATGAGTTGCGCATCTTGGATTCCAGCAATTACGTCTGGCTCGTCATCGTTGTCAAAGTCAAAGATCACCGCAAACGACTCCCCGAGCCAGGCAGCGCCGTCGATTCCGAAGTCATTCAACGGCTGAGTCGGATCGTCAATTTCACCGGACCCGGTATCGCCATCGCCATCCGGGTCGCCCCCAATTCCCACGTAGTTGAGGCCGATGAGAAGCTCGTCGTTCTGGGCGTCATAGAAATACCGGACATCTTGGAGATCCAAACCGGAAATCGCGCCGGTCAGCGCTTCTGGAACACCGACATCGTTTACCCCTGGATCTACGAGGACGACCACATCAGGGTTGATCTCCGGGTCGAAGTCGACCTCCACATCGCCGGTGAAGGGACTGTTCGTTTGAAGAGCGCGGGACGTATCGGACTCCGATTCCATCGCTTCGTCGTCAGCGTCATCGGCCGAGTCTTCCTGCTTTGGCTCAGGCGCTTCGGCGCGTTCGATCGCTGGTTGGGATCCTTCGCTGAGCACTTCGCTGAGCACTTCGACCGAGAGTTCCTCGGAGTCAGTTGTCACTGAGGTGTTCTCGGTTTGGACCCGTGCTGGCCGGTCGATACCGATCAGGGCAACAATGGCAAACGCAGCTACCGCCAGCAGCGCCCCAGCCTTACCCATGCTGATGAATACTTTTGAATTCATGAAACGCCTCCAAGACATTTTCGTTCTTCCGCGTCAGCCAATCGGCCGTAGGTGCCCAAAAGTGAGTCGTTCGGCCCACGTTCCTGAGGCAGATGGACCACTCGGCCGGTTTCGGATTGCGTCGATGACGAGACCAGGTGCAGGCGTGTAACTCGCGATTTGCCGAATTTGGCCAAATTTTGAAATATGCGGCGCACTCACCCGGTTCTTACTCATACCCGCAAGAAACACGCTTAGGAGTTTCAAACATGAGCACTATCGACATCACCGCCGAAGAATTCGAAGAGACCGTCCTTGCAGATGGGATCGTTCTCGTCGACTTCTGGGCTGACTGGTGCGGTCCGTGTAAGTCCTTTGCTCCCATCTACGAAGCATCGAGCGAGAAGCACCAAGACATCACCTTCGCAAAGGTCGATACCCAGACCGAGCAGGCACTTTCCGGTGGTCTCGGAATCCAATCGATTCCTACCATCATGGCCTTCCGAGACGGAGTGCAGGTCTTCTCCCAGCCCGGCGCACTTCCTGAAGCATCGCTCGAAGACCTCATCTCAAAGATCGAGGAACTCGATATGGAAGCTGTCCACGCCGAGATCGCAAAGCACGAAGCCGAGCACGTTCACGGCGAGCACTGCAACCACTAACCGAGCCAGTCCCTAAAACTCAAACGTCCGGCACGATTTCGTGCCGGACGTTGTCGTTTTGGGTGCCTGGACACAAAGTTCTGTGGTTGGTGTGCAGCGATTATTGCTGCACACCAACCACAGAACACCGTCCACAGAACTCGGCTAGCTGCGGGCGAGAGGCCGTCATACCCCATCGGTAGGTTGTTCCTACTTCCTCCAAGCCATTTCGAGAGGAAACACGATGGACAGGATCTATTCACACGCGGCAGAAAACCATGGGGTGATAGCTCGAGCTGAAGCGACAGATCTTGGTGTCTCTCGCACTCGGTTCGACAACGCCGTTCGATCTGGGCGTCTGCGTAGAGCAGCACCTCGCGTCTACGTCGTCGCCGGATCCGCACCCACTTGGCACCAGACCGCTCGAGTTTCGGCGTTGAGCGTTGGCGGATTGCTGAGTCATCGGACAGCCGCCTATTTGCATGGAATCGACGGCTTCGAACAAGGTGAGATTGAAGTAGTAGTTGCCAAATCACGACGTCCAACCGTGCCCGGTTTCACGATTCATCGATCAACACGACTTCACTTCGCCGACGAGGTTGAGATCGATTTCCTTCCAGTTACCGGCCTCGCACGAACGGTCCTCGATGTTGGCGCAGTCGTTTCAGCCCGTCGCCTCGAATGGGTCGTTGATGCTGTTCTGCGACAACAACTCTGCACGCTCGCCGATCTTGTTTCGGTGCTGCAGATCCATTCGATCCAAGGTCGGAACGGCTGCGGTCCGCTCCGATCGATCTTGGATGTGCGAGCTGACGAGAATCCAATCCCGGACAGTGCATGGAATCGAATGGTCGGACAGCTCCTCGGCTCTTGGGGCTTGCCTGAGCCGAGCTATGAGTTCGTCATCTCGTCGGGACCAAAGTTCGTTGCCCGTGTCGACCTTGCGTATCCAGCTCAGAAGATCGCGATCGAACTCGACAGCGTGAGGTGGCACCTAAATCGATCCTCGTTCGAGGCAGACCCGCGACGACGAAACGAACTGGTGTCGATGGGTTGGACGGTCCTGACTTTCACCTGGGCCGACTACAGAGACCGGCCAAGTGACATCGTGAAGCTCGTTGCGTCATCGCTCCGCAAAGCTGCCTAAAACCAGCAAGTTCTGTGGTCACTCCGCCGCGAATATCGCAGCTGAGCAACCACAGAACTGAATGATTCAAAATTTGTGGTTGGCAAGCAGCGCTAGACGCTGCAGTGAAACCACAGAACTGAAGTTAGAGCGAGGCGACGATTTCGGCCATGAGGTCGCCGGCTTCGGTTGGGTTGAGCCCGACCTTCACGCCTGCGTCCTCGAGTGCTTCCATCTTTGCCTTTGCCGTGCCCTTGCCTCCCGAGACGATGGCGCCTGCGTGGCCCATCTTCTTTCCGGGAGGTGCGGTGACGCCAGCGACATAGCTGACGACCGGCTTGGTCACGTTGGCCTTGATGTACTCGGCTGCTTCCTCTTCTGCTGATCCACCGATCTCGCCGATCATCATGATCGCCTTGGTCTCAGGGTCAGCTTCGAATGCGGCGAGGCAGTCGATGAAGTTGGTTCCAGGAACCGGGTCGCCGCCGATACCGACCGAAGTCGTAACGCCGATGTCCTTTTCCTTCAGCTCGTAGACCGCTTGGTAGGTGAGCGTTCCCGAACGGCTGACGACACCGACCGGGCCACCGGGCTTTGCGATATGTCCGGCGGTGATGCCGATGTTGGCCTTGCCTGGGCTAATGATGCCCGGACAGTTGGGGCCAAGGAGGCGAGTGTCGGGGAAGTCTTGTTGCAGCTTGTTGAAGAACCACGCTTCGTCGTGCATTGGCACGCCTTCGGTAATTACGACGACAAGCTCCATGCCTGCTTCGGCGGCTTCCATCACAGCGCCCTTGACCGCGACGGGCGGAACGAAGATGCAGCTTGCGTTGCAACCCGTCTCGGCCTTTGCGTCGGCGACGCTTGCGAAGATTGGCATGCCATCAACATCGGTTCCCGCCTTCTTGGGGTGGGTACCTCCGACGATGTTGGTGCCGTACTCGCGGTTGAGGTTGCCGTAGTAACGACCGGTGCTTCCGGTCAGGCCTTGGTAAACGACCTTGGTGTTCTCATCGAGAAAAATTGCCATTGTTCAATAGTCCTATTCAGTCGTTCGGGTTCAGCCTGCGACGAGCGATACGGCCTTTTCGGCAGCGCTCAGCATTGTGGTCTCCATCATGAGTGCATCGCCGAGGTGCGGGGCGAGCATCTCGCGGCCCTGCTCGGCGTTGGTTCCGTCGAGGCGGATGACGATCGGGCTGTCGATATTGACTCGCTTCATAGCCTCGATGATTCCCTCGGCGACTTCTTCGCCGCGGGTAATGCCACCGAAGATGTTGATGAAGATGGCCTTGACGTTCGGGTCGTTGTTGATGACTTCGAGCGCTCCGGCCATAACGTCGGCGTTTGCGCCGCCGCCGATGTCGAGGAAGTTGGCTGGCTTGCCGCCGACCTGGTTGACGACGTCGAGGGTGCTCATTGCAAGCCCAGCGCCATTTGCGATAACGCCGACCGAACCGTCGAGCCCGACGTACTGCAAGCCCTTCGCGTGTGCAGCAGCTTCGCGCTCGTCGCGGGTTTGGCTCTCGTCATACTGCTCGTAGTCGGGATGGCGGAACTCGGAGTTTCCGTCGAGGGTCACTTTCGAGTCGAGCACATGGACGACACCTTCTGGAGTGAGGATCAGCGGGTTGATCTCGACCATGTCGGCATCGCCTTCGACGTATGCGGTGTAGAGCTGCTTCAAGATGACCTTCGAGCCTTCAACTGCCGCCTCGGGCAGGTTGGCTGCGGCAACCCAGTCCGCAATTTCTTCGTCGGACAAGCCTGCGACGGGGTCGACCCAGATCTTCGCGATGGCATCCGGGTTTTCTTCGGCGACGGTTTCGATCTCGACACCGCCCTCCTTGGAGAGCATTCCGAGGTGCTTCTTTGCCGACCGATCAAGCGTGAAGCTTGCGTAGTACTCCTCGGCAATATCAGACGCCTTCTCGATCCAGATGCGCTTGACGATGTGCCCCTTGATATCGAGGCCAAGGATGTTCTCGGCGTGCTCTTTTACCGCGTCCATGTCAGCGGCGAACTTCACGCCGCCAGCCTTGCCACGTCCACCGGTGTGCACCTGGGCTTTCACCATGACCGGAGTACCAAGCTCCTCGGCTGCGGCGACGGCCTCATCGACCGAGAAAGCGATTTTGCCCGCCGAAATCGGCATGCCGTACTCGGCAAAGAACTCTTTGCCTTGATATTCGAATAGATCCACAGGTCCTCCGGAAGGGTCGGATTAGACGTCGTGATCCACGACGCCACTTGCGATACTAGTGAGATCGAACAGCGATCGAACCTTCGTTCATGTCTTGTTTGCAAAATTGGAGATCGTGATCAATGCCCGTAGCTAAGGGTCCAAAATTTGACCTTCGTAGTGCGCTGCTCTTCGGCGGCATCGCCGTCATCGCCGCCTTGGTGATCGGTTTCTTTGCCATCCGGATCGGTCAGCAGTCGAACACACTCGTCTTGGGCGATCAGAACTTTGGCCAGATCAACATCTTCAGAATGTCCGAGAGCATCGATACCGATGGGCCGGTCCTGTTTCCAGACATTGCGAGCGGCACCCGCGACATTTGGCTGCAGCACGTTGGTTCAGACATCGGCGAAGGCTGGTTTGCGTTCGACGCTCGACTTCCCGGTGTTGGCCGCGAGTGCAACGTCACATGGGACATTGCCGACCGTACGTTCACCGATCCGTGCACCGGAGTCGTTCACCCAGAAGACGGTGAGGGCCTGCCGCAGATTCCGGTGTTCATCGACGAAACGATCTTGGTGATCGACATCAACGGCATTCACGAAGAAGGCGACTTCCCCGGCTTCACCGGCTAGTCGAA
>CALHXU010000039.1 GCA_938040365.1 uncultured Acidimicrobiales bacterium | reverse complement strand
TCGGCTGGAAGACCACCCGCGACATCTCCCAAGCCTGCCAAGACGCCTGGAACAGTCAGTAGACGAATTCTGCCCGGCGGCTCCGCCGCCGATTGTGGCATAAGTCGTCTACTTCGATAATTCCCTTTCAGGGGGACCGTTCGGGCCACGGAGGCCTTAGGTGATGTCCGCCAGCGACTTCGTCGCCAATTTTGGCGGAGATCGCCTACCGGCGTTACTCCCTTTCAGGGGGACCGTTCAGGCCACGGAGGCCGAACGCCGGAGGCGGCGGAAATTTTGGGCCGGCAGTTCGTTAACGCCGTCTCCGACGCACCGCTCGAACCCGCAGGGTTCGCCGTGGCTCTGGAACGCCCGCCGGAGGCGGAGATGGCTCTGAGCGGTGGAACGGCATAGTTCGTGACGGAGTCACGGCCGTTCCACCGGTCAGAGAATTCTTCTATCGGCGGCCCAGCGGGTGAGTTCGTTGCGGTTTGAGAGTTGGAGTTTGCGTAGCACTGCGCTCGCGTGTGACTCGACCGTCTTAATCGAGATGGTCAACCTGCGGGCGATCTCTTTGTAGGCATAGCCCCGTGCGAGGAGGCGCATGACTTCGTGTTCGCGGGCGGTCAGTTGGTCGAGTTCGGGGTCTTCTGCGGGCATCGGCAGTTCTGATGAGAAGGCGTCGAGCACAAAGCCTGCGAGGCGAGGGGAGAAGACGGCGTCGCCGCTCGCAACCCGTTGCACGGCTTCGATCAGCTTTTCGCCCTCGGTGGCCTTGGTGATGTAGCCGCGTGCTCCTGCGCGAATTACGGCGATCACGTCTTCGGCCGCGTCGGAGACCGAGAGTGCAAGGAAGACGGTGGTGACGCCGCGGGCCACACAGCCTGCGATGACATCTGCGGCGGTTCCGCTCGGCAGGTGAACGTCGCACACGACGACGTCGGGTATCTCTCGGCTGATGACGTCGATGGCGTCGGGAACATCGGCTGCTTCGCCGACGATCGTGAAGTCGGCTTCGAGTTCGGCCCGCACCCCGGCCCGGATGAGCGCATGGTCGTCTACGAGAACGATTCGGGTCATTGCGTCATCCCATCGGTTGCGGCGTCTTGTGGAGTATCGGCATTCTTAGCACCGGCGGTCTGGAGTGTAAGCGGCATGCACAGTTCGATCTCGGTTCCGGCATCGGGTGATGAGTGCACCACGGCTGTTCCACCCGCTCGTTGCATCCGGCCGATGATCGACTCTGAGAGTCCTCGCCGATCGGGCCGCACGGCAGTTTGGTCGAAGCCAACGCCTGTGTCTCGAATGAAGACTTCGATCGAGTTTGGTTTCCGTTCGATGAACACGTCGATCGTGTCGACGCCCGAGTGCACGGCGGCGTTCGTCATTGCTTCTCCGGTCGCGTTGATCAAACCAGAGAGGTCGACATTGACCGCATCGCCGGTGTCGCCCACCGAGATCACCTCGATTTTGACGTTGTGCATCTGCTCGACAGAGCTTGCGAGCGCTTCGATTGCGGGGCCGAGCAGCACGCTGTCGGCTGCGTTTGCCTTGGCTCCGTAGAGCCACGTGCGCAACTCGCGTTCTTGTTTTCGAGCGAGTGCTGCGGTCTTTGCTGGGTCCTCGGCATGGCGTTGGATGAGTGTCAGCGTCTGCAAGACCGAGTCGTGCAGGTGGGCCGAGATTCGCGCTCGTTCGTCGATGCGGATCCGTTCGAGCCGTTCCTCGTCGAGCGATCGGCCGAGGCCGATGACCGAGGGTGCAGCGACGAGGGTGATGACGCCGACGACCGCGATGCCGACGATGAGCGCAGTGATGATCTGGACGATCGACAGGTTGGCGATCGACGCCACCGCAATTGCACCGCCAAGCGCAACGGCGAGCCCGGCGATGATTCTGACGAGCGCGGTTGCGCCCTCGACCTCGTCGCTTCGGGTCCAGGCAATGAGCCCACCGGCGAGGATGAAACCGATCGGGATCGTTACGGACCGAACGACGCTTGGCGCGAACTGGTTGAAGAAGATCATCAGCCCGATCACGATCAGAGCGATGGCGACGTGGCGGTGAAGCGACGATGCCCCTTTCGGTGTTGGCATGTAGGGGCTTTGCTGAGATGGGGCGAGCAAACCAAGCGCAGCCCACGCAATGACATAGAGCAACAGGCCCCAGCCCGCCACGAGGGCAACGGCGAGGAACGCTGTACGGATCACGATCGGCTGGACGCCGATCTCTCGGGCGATCGCTGACGACACTCCGCCGACCCACCGGTCGGTGTGGTCGATGCGCGGCATTTGCCAGCGCGCTCGGGTCGTCGTCGATGTCATATGAGTATCTTCGCAGGTCGCACCCCGGGTGCGCATCAGGGATGGACCCTGAGATGACCCTGAGAGGTTCTCCAAAGATCCGGGAACGGTCCGGGCATCACCCAATAGTCTTCACGTCAACGTTGCTGAACGATGAGAGTATGGAAAACATCAACAACGAACCACAAGACAACAACGACGACAATCACAGCACCGACGAGTTCGACGCCGAGACGTTCGCTGACGAGGAGGTCCTCGCTAACGACGTCCCACCTGCGCCGACCTTTACCCCGCCAGTTGGGGCGATGGCCGAAGATCGCCTCGTGCGAGATCCGAGCGCAACCTTTGGCGGTGTGCTCTCAGGAATTGCACATCGTTATGGATGGGATGTGTCGCTCACCCGCTTGGCGTACGTCGCGCTCACCTTTGTTACCGCTGGAACCACGATCCCGATCTACCTCCTGGCCTGGCTCATCGTGCCCCGGGCGAACTATTGGCCACCTGTCGTCCGACGCCGCACCCGCTCGCTCACGAGTCGTGACATGGGCTTCGCTGTGATCGGCCTCGGAGTCTTCATTGCCCTCGCCATTGGCACCGGGCAGGCTGCGGG
>CALHXU010000038.1 GCA_938040365.1 uncultured Acidimicrobiales bacterium | reverse complement strand
GGCTTTGCCGAAGCATCGCCACCCGAGGGTGTCAAAAGTCAATTAGTGGGTCCACCCCTATCGAACGTTTCGGGAGTACCGTCCCGATCAATAAGTGCTTTCACTGCCCGTCACTCCGGCAAGCCGGTGCGGCGGGCAGTGCCGTTTATCCCGTGCGTCTCGGTTTGACCCGATCAGCGTGGTCACGCTTCCACTTCCATCCGGCCTCACTTCTCCGAGGAGTCGCTCTGCCAGGTATCCGTGGGAGCGACACCAACCCCTCAGCGCACTCCGGAGAGTAAGCCAGTGGGCGAGATGAACTCTCTAACCTGTTCCAAATGGCGTTCCCTCCGCTTTCGCTTTGGGCCGTTCCGTTTGGCGTGAAAACACAATGCCTCGCGCGCTGTGACGACGTCAACCCAAAACGCGAAATCCTCAGGGTTATCCAAAGGATTGTTTGGTTATCCCCATCCGTGTGACATTTGTCAACAAGCTGTCCACAAGCAAGGCGGCCATTTGTTCAAAGCTCGACTAGTAGCCCGCACCACGATCGACGGTTGGGAACGGCGCTTCGCCCCTTCTGATGCGCTGGATGTTCTCGGCGATTAGCTCGGCGGCAGTTGCCATCTGCGTCATTCCTGAAATATGTGGTGTGACTCGAATCTTGGGGTGATGCAGAACTGGCGCGTCAGCCAACGGAGGCTCCGGGTTGGTGACATCGAGCACCGCTGCGCCGAGATGCCCCGCGTCCAACGAGGCCACGAGTTCGGTCTCATCAGAAACGACCGTGCCCCGGCCGATGTTCACGAACGTCGCCCCAGCTTTGAACTGCGCGAATCGCTCAGCGGTTAACAATCCCGCTGTCTCGGCCGTGTTTGGCAACACGTTCACCACGGCGTCGCAACTACCGAGGAACGCTTCGAGCTCATCGAGGCCGGCGAACGACGTAACCCAATCGTCGTCCGTACCGCCGCGCGACCACGCATTGACCTCATAGCCAAGGTCGTTGAAGGCTGCCCCGATCCGGCGTCCAATCTGGCCAAAGCCCAACAGTCCAACGGTGTACTCGCGAGCGACTGGAGCGGTGTTGATCCCCCACGTGTCCAGAGATGCCGGGTCGTAGCGCTGGCCGAAAGCCCGCTGGTAATGCGAGACCCAATGCAGCGCATAGGCAGCCATCTCGCCTGCCATCGCCGGGTCGGCGAGTCGGACGAGTCGAACGTCGGGTGAACCCTCACGTAGCCACTGGTCCACCCCCGCACCCATCGAGAAGATCGTGTCGAGATTGGTAAAGGTGGCAAGGTCGCTGCGCTTCATCCTCCATGCGATCAACATCTCGACCGCCTCGGGGTTAGAGCAATCCGGCCACACCTCTAGCTCCTCATTTGGGAGCAGTTCGGAAAACGCCCCGATCCACTGGTCTGGATCGGCCCATGGGTTGATCAGAATCGTCACACCTCTCAGCATTCCACGATCGGAGCCGTCGACCCGCACATACCCGCCGTAGTCTTTGGATATGTCCTCTGACTCGGCTGATGTCGTCATTGTTGGCTCTGGCCCGAACGGCCTTGCCGCGGCGATCACGCTTGCGAAGGCGGGAAAGTCGGTCGTTGTGCTCGAAGCTAACGACACGATCGGCGGCGCCGCACGGTCGGCTGAACTGACCGAGCCGGGCTTCATTCACGACATTGGTTCATCGATCCATCCCATGGTGCAAGCGTCGCCATTCTTCCGCAGCATCTACGACGAACTCGTTCGACATGGCCTGACTTGGATCGACCCGCCCGCTGCAGCCGCACACCCCCTCGACGGCGGCCGAGCCGCAATGGCCTGGCGCGACTTCGATCGCACCATCGACGATCTCGGCGAGGACGGCGCGGCCTATCGGAGCTACTACGAACCGTGGGTCAAGAACGCAGACGCGCTCGTCAACCTCGCGTTAGGGCCGCTGCTTCGGGTCCCATCCAACCCCATCGTCGGTGCACGGTTCAGCGCAACCGCAGCCATCCCGGCTACTACCACCGCTTCCCGAGTGTGGAAGACCGACGAAGGGCAAGGCCTGTTCGCGGGACACGCGGCGCACGCGATCATGCCGCTTTCCGCCCCCTTCACGTCATCGTTCGGTGTGCTGCTTGGATCGCTCGCGCATTCCGTGGGCTGGGGGTTTCCAGAAGGGGGCGCGCAATCACTCGTCGACGCAATGGTCTCGCTACTCAAAAGCTTGGGCGGCGAAATTCGCACTGGCCATCCCGTGTCATCGATGAACGATGTCCCCGCTGCTCGCGCAACGATCTTCTCACTCAGCCCAAGCCAGGTCGAGTCGATCGTCGGCAAGCGCTTTCCGGCGAAGTACCGCGCCAAGCTCAACGAATGGCGGTACGGCGCTGGCGCTTTCAAGATCGACTACGCCCTCGCCGAACCAGTCCCGTGGACCAACCCCGACGTGGCACACGCAGGCACGGTTCACATAGGCGGCACGCTCAGCGAGATTCGCGAAGCCGAAGCAGAGGTTGGTCGAGGAAACCACCCGGTCAAGCCCTTCGTGCTCCTCGCACAACACTCGCTGTTCGACCCATCTCGGGCGCCCGATGGTAAACACACCGCCTGGGCCTACTGCCATGTCCCGAACGGCTCGACGGTCGATCAGACCACGGCGATTGAAGACCAGATTGAACGTTTCGCGCCGGGCTTTCGAGACACCGTCATCGCTCACCACACGACCAGCACCGAGATGCTCGAAGCAGGAAACATGAACTTGATCGGCGGCGATATTGGCGGCGGTAGTTACTCGGGAACGCAACTGTTCGCTCGACCGATGGTCCAACCAAACCCCTTCGACACCGCCGACCCTGCGATCTTCATCGGCAGCGCGAGCACCACGCCAGGTGCTGGTGTCCACGGCATGGCTGGAGCCGGTGCCGCCGAACGAGTACTCAAGAAAGTGTTTCACTGATGGACAAAGCTGAGCAGACCGCAGTGAAAGGGATCGCCGTTGCGGCGATCCTCGGCGTGATCTTTGCCTTCGTCGGTGCATGGGGTGGCGAGTCGATCGGGTTCGTCCGGTCGTTCACGTTGCTCACTGCGTTGGCGTTCGTCGTAAACGTCGCCGTCTTTGTGCCGTCCTACCTCAACCGAACCGACCACTACTACGACCTCACCGGATCGATCACCTACCTGACTGTGACGCTGGTTGCGTTGCTCACCACCGATCAACCCGACGCCCGCACGGTGATCATCGCGACGCTCATCTTCATCTGGGCTGGCCGCCTCGGTTCGTTTCTCTTTCAGCGCGTGAAGAAGTCGAACGGGGATCGTCGATTCGACCAGATCAAGAACAGCTGGGTTCGGTTCCTGATGGCGTGGATGCTCCAAGGACTTTGGGTCACGCTCACCGCCGGCGCAGCGCTCGCGGCGATGACATCGGGATCAAAGACGAGCTTTGGTGTCCTTAGCACGATCGGCCTGTTGGTCTGGATTGGCGGCTTTGCGATCGAGGTCGTTTCCGATACTCAAAAGAGCGCGTTCAAAGCCGATGCGTCGAACTCGGGAAAATTCATCAACGTTGGGCTGTGGCGTTGGTCGAGGCACCCCAACTATTTTGGCGAGATCATGCTTTGGACCGGCATGGCGCTCATTGCGCTACCCGCGCTCAGCGGCCTGCAGTACGCCACCTTGATCTCTCCGATCTTTGTCTTTGTTCTGCTCACCAGAGTGAGCGGCATCCCTCTGCTCGAACGCCGTGCCGACAAGAAATGGGGCGGCCAGGCCGACTACGAGGAGTACAAGGCGAAGACGCCGATTCTCACGTTGCGCCCACCGCGCTAACGCGGGCAAACGCGAGAAGGTAGACGCGCAGCCGGTTGTTAGAGTGCGCGTTGACGAAAGGGGCACGACATGCCAAAGCTGTTCGATAGCGGATTCGAGGACTGGTCGCCCTCACGACTCGGCGATCTGGCCGGGAAGACCTACTTCATCACCGGGGCAAACTCGGGCGTGGGCTTCGAAGCGGCGAGATTGCTTCGCATGGCGAACGCCAACATTCTCGTCGGCGCCCGCAACGAAGGCCGCGGCCGCGGCGCCGTGGCTCGCCTCGAGGGAGGCACGGGTTCAGGCACGGTCGAGTTCATCAAGATCGACCTCGCCGACATGTCCTCGATCCGAGATGCAGCGACCGCTGTTCGAGACGTCACCGACGGTCTCGATGCAATCGTGAACAACGCGGGCATCATGCAGACACCCGAGCAGAAGACCGCCGATGGCTTCGAGATGCAGTTCGGCACGAACCACCTCGGCCACTTCTACATGAACCACTTGTTGTTCGACCTCGTCGAAGCTCGGAACGGTCGCATCGTGCCCGTGTCGAGCATCGCCCACAAGCCTCCGGCCAAAATGTACTTCGACGACATCATGTTCACGAACAACTACTCACCGAGCCAGGCCTATGGACAGTCGAAGCTCTCCAACCTCGTCTACGGCATCGAACTCCAACGTCGGCTCGATGCGGCGGGAAGCAACGTGGCGTCGATCACGTGTCACCCCGGCTACTCGGCGACAAACCTTCAAAGCACCGGGCCCACCGGGGTTTGGAAGAGCGTGTACAAGTTCACCAATGCGGTTCTTGCCCAACCCGCCGAACGAGGCTCCGAACCACTCGTCCTCGCAGCTGCGGGAACCGAAGCGCGTGCCGGCGGCTACTACGGGCCGGTTGGCTTTGGCGGTGCCCGCGGCAAGATCAGCGACAGCGACGTGGCCGGCAACTTTGCGACTGATCCGGTAGTTGGCGCTGAGCTGTGGAAGGTGAGCGAAGAGCTCCTCGGTATTAGCTGGGACATCTAATCTCGGTGGGTGGCCACCACCGCATCTGTTGAGCGAAAGACCTACGGCGAAGACGATTCGCAGTTTCTCGACCTGTACTCGGCAAACGAACCTCGCGGCACCGTCGTTTCGATTCACGGCGGGTATTGGCGCCACAAGTACGGCCTCGACCTGCACGTTCCGATCGCATCTCACCTTGTCGCACGCGGCTGGACAGTGGCAAATATCGAGTATCGGCGAGCAAAGCCAGACGGCGACGGCGTGTGGGATGACATGTCGAGCGATGTTCTCGCGGCGATCGAGATAGTCGGAGATGATGCCGGACCGCTCGTTGCGCTCGGCCACAGCGCCGGCGGACAACTCGCGCTATGGGCTGCTGCTCAGCCCAATATGGCCATCGACGCGGTCGTAGCACTCGCCCCGGTGACCGACCTGTTCCTCGCCGACGGTCTCGAACTGAGCGACCACGCCACCAAAGCGTTGATGGGGTCGACGGCCGCCGAGCGTCCCGACCTTTATGCCCTCGCCTCTCCCCTTCACCTCCTGCCCATCGAGATTCCACAACTGGTCGTCCACGGCCGAAATGACGACGATGTGCCGTTCGAAATGTCGACCGACTACGTCGAAGCATCGGAGTTCGCTGGTGACACGATCGATTTTGTCGACCCGAAAAAGGTGGATCACTTTCACGTCATCGACCCGGCTCATCAGGTGTGGCGAAACGTCGACTCGTGGCTCGGTGAGCTGGGGAGGTAACGATGCTCGAACCGCTCCCCGGCGACCTCCCCGACGATTGGGACGACGACCTCAACCCCGACAGACTTCAGGTGTGCGGCTACTGGCGATGTGAATTGCTGTTCGAAGCCAAGTCAGCGAACCACCAATTCTGCCGAAAGGCGTGTCGAAGCCGCCAGCGAAAGTGGGAGCGTTCGGTCGAACGCAAAGCCCGCAAGGCTGCGTCTAGAGGTCGCGCACTCTGATGGCGTTGCCGTGGGCATCGAAGCCTTCGTGGTCGCTCAACGCAATGGTGCTGTCGGCAACTGCTCGAAGGGCATCGGCGGTCAGGTGACCAATCGCTCCGGCCTTTAAGAACTTCTCGACGGTGATGCCGCCAGCCCGATTTGCGAAGCCACCGGTTGGCAGGGCCGCGGGTCCGCCGAGGGTAAAGTTGCCAACAGAGAACGGTGCATTCTGTCCGAGGAGCAACTCGCCAGCGTGGCGCACTCCCGCAGCGACAGCCCACGGGTCGGTGACGGCGAGCTGGCAGTGTTCGGCTGCGAACCAGTTTGCCACGTCGACCGCCTCGTCGATCGAGGAGGTCAGGATCGCTCCCCCGTTTACACCAAGCGCTGACTCGACCGCTTCTTTGCGTGCCGACGGCAGGTCGGCGGCCTGGCGTTCGATCTCGGCCGCAGCCGCATCGATCACGCCTTGATCTGGTGTGACCAGGACCACGGTCGAGTCGGTTCCGTGCTCGGCTTCGTTGAGCAGGTCGGCTGCAAGCAACTTTGGATCGGCAGACGAGTCGGCGACGACCATCGATTCGGTCGGCCCAAGTACGACCGTGTCGACGCCGTACGCTCGCACTTCGAGCTGGGCGAGCGCAACTGGCGGGCTGCCCGGGCCGATGATCATCGAGTGCGCAGGGATCGTGTCGGTACCAAATGCTGCGGCTGCGACCCCGGCGGGACCATTGACGCGAAAGACCCGATCGAGACCGAGTTCGTGAGCGACGACCAGCACCGCCGCATCGACCTCGCCGCTTCCGCCTGGGACCGGAGGGACGATGACCGAAAGTTCGGCGACACCAGCGACGACGCCAGGAGTTGCGACTTGTGCGAGCACCGAGGGGTAGCTTGCCTTGCCGCTCGGGCAGAACAGCGCGGCGTCTGCGACGGGGCCGATCTTTTCGCCGATGGTGTGACCGGGCGCAATCTCGGCGGTCCAGTCCTGTCGGCGCTCGAGCAGCGCTTCGTTGAAGGCACGAATGTTGGCGATCATCTGGCGGATCGCCTTGTGCAGGTCGGCGTCGATCGACGCTACCGCCTGAGCGAATTCGTCGGGTGAAACGGCGATGCCGTCGGCTTCGATATCGACGTTATCGAACTTCTTGAGCGCCTCGAGCAGTGCAGCATCGCCGCGCTGACGAACATCTTCGACCAGGTCACGAATGGCGGGACGAAGTTCATCGGCCGACTCCGCGGCGGTTCCACGCTGGTAAACCCACGCCTTGTCGGCATCGGTCATTTCGCTCCAGATCAGCTCACGCATCATGACCACAATGATACGAGCGTGAAGTCGTCGGCGACCTATGCAGGTGGCGGAAACGGTTCCCGGAAGCTGAACGCTTCGGGCGTCGAGCCGTGATCGCGGAGCTGAATCAGCTTGTCCTTTGCTTCGAGAATGTCGGGGATCGTTCCGCTCGGCACCCACCACATCACCGTGACCGGCCACTCGGGAAGCGGCACAAACCATTCTCGTCGCCGTCGAAGAAAGTCCTTGTGCTCAGTCTTGTAGACATAGTGCTTCAGCGACTCGACGTCTTCCCAAATCGTGTAATTGAGCAAGATGTCGGGTTCGTCGAAGATAAGCGTCTCGGTCGAGCTGCCGCTTTCGTCTTGGTGGCGCCACACAAACCCGGGCGAGTCGTCGCCAAGTTTGTTGATGCGATCGAGATTGTCCATGAACCCGGCCATTCCCGGATCGTCGGTCGCGTAACGGATTCGAGCGATGTTCAGCTGCGCAAGTTGATACTCAGCCACGATCACCCCTTCTTCTTCTGTTGGCCCTTTTGCTGTTGACCCTTTTGTTTGCCTTGGTTCTGCTGGCGCTTTTGAATGTTGGCCCACTCATCTTTCAGTCCGACCGTTCGATGAAAGACGCTCGGGTCATCAAGATCGGCAGCGAAGTAGCCGAGGCGCTCGAACTGCACGACCTCGCCGGGCGCGACCTCGCCGAGCGCCGGTTCGAGCTTGGCAGCAACGACCTCGCGAGCGTTCGGGTTTAGGCTTGAGAACGTGTCGGTATCGCCGCTGCCGGGGTGCGAATCGGTGAACAGCCGCTCATAGAGGTTGACCGACGCATCGACCGCAGTCTCAGATGAGACCCAGTGGATTGTGGCCTTGACCTTTCGGCCATCGGGCGCCTGCCCACCGGCGGTCTCGGGGTCATAGGTGCAGTGCACTTCGATGACTTCCCCATCGGCATTGGTGACCACGTCGTTGGCAGTGATGAAGTACCCAGCGCGCAGCCGTACTTCGCGTCCGAGCGTGAGCCGGAAGTACTTCGGTGGTGGATCGAGTTTGAAGTCGTCCTGTTCGATCCATAGCTCGCCGCTAAATGGCACCTGACGTGTGCCCGCCGAGTCATCTTCGGGATTGTTGATCGCCTCGCGCATATCGGTCTGGCCTTCAGGCCAGTTGGTGATCACAACCTTCAGCGGCCGCAGCACCGCCATGCGGCGCAGCGCCGTAGCGTTGAGTTCGGTGCGGACGAACGACTCGAGCAACTCGATGTCGTGGGTGCTGTTCGTCTTCGCCACGCCGATGTGATCCATGAACGACCGCACTGCCGACGCGGGATAGCCGCGCCGTCGAAGACCGCGAATGGTCGGCATGCGCGGATCGTCCCACCCGTCGACTACGCCGTCGTCGACGAGTTGTTTGAGCTTTCGCTTCGAGGTGACGGTGTGGGTGAGGTTGAGGCGGGCGAACTCGGTTTGTTCGGGCGCCTCGAATGGCAGGTCGAGTTGTTCGAGGCACCAGTCATAGAGCGGTCGGTGGCTGTCGAACTCGAGCGTGCAGATGCTGTGCGTGACGCCTTCGATCGCATCGCTTTGCCCGTGTGCCCAGTCGTAGGTCGGGAAGATGATCCAGTCGGTTCCGGTGCGAACGTGATGTTCACGGCGGATCCGGTAAAGCACGGGGTCGCGCATCTGCATGTTCTCGTGGTTCATGTCGATCTTGGCCCTGAGTACTTTTTCGCCGTCGGCGAACTGGCCGTCGCGCATCCCAGCGAAGAGCGTCAGGTTTTCCTCGACCGACCGGTCTCGGAACGGGCTGTTCGTGCCAGGCGTTGTGAAGCCGCCGCGTTGATCTGAGATCGTCTCGGCGTCCTGGTCGTCGACATAGGCGAGGCCTCGTTCGATCAGCGATACCGCCCAGTCATAGAGCTGGTCAAAGTAATCGGAGGCGTACACGACCTCGTCGGGGTCAAAGCCGAGCCAGGTGAGGTCTTCGATGATGCCGTCGACGAAGTTTTGATCTTCGGTCTCGGGGTTGGTGTCGTCGAAGCGAAGTTTGCAGATCCCGTCGAAGTCGGCGGCGATTCCAAAGTTCAGACAGATCGACTTTGCGTGGCCTATGTGGAGATAGCCGTTTGGTTCGGGTGGGAATCGGGTTTGGACCCTCGATTGGTATTTTCCTGATTCGTTGTCAGCCCGAATCTTCTCTCGAACAAAGTCGGTTGCTACAGCGTCGTCACTCACGTCGCCAAGGCTATATGCGAGATGGCTCTCCCAGCAGCTTGACGTGTCGCAACGCTGGAGGCGTTGGTGTCGCAACGCTGAAGGCGTTGGTGTCGCAACGCTGGAGGCGTTGGTGTCGCAACGCTGGAGGCGTTGGTGTCGCAACGCTGGAGGCGTTGGTGTCGCAACGCTGGAGGCGTTGGTGTCGCAACGCTGGAGGCGTTGGTGTTATAGCGTCCGCGCCGTGTCGGACAGTGGAACGTCGGACTTTGACTCGGGCAGGGTTCCGAGCGCTTTATCGCCAACTCGTGATGTGATGCCCAGCCAATGGTGTTCGTTGCGGTAGTGGTGGAGTCGATGATGGGACTCGAGCCGCTTGTAGTAGCGGGACTTTGGGCGGTAGCGGGTGTGCACGAGAAGGTGGGTCCACTCGTAGTTGGCGAGCAGAAAGTACGACATGACGACGGCGGTGAGGTAGGTCGCCAGAATTGGCGCACCGAAGATCACGGCGATGAGGATTGGCCACGTCGCGTTCCACGCGAGCAGCATCAGCAGGAAGATCGCCGCATCGGGTGGGCCGAGCATGAGCCATCCAACATTGCTCGGGTCGAGATGATGTTGTTGATGGCCAGAGCCCGTCTTGAGTTTTTCGTCGCGGAAGGAACCTTTCGGCGCGTGCAGCAAGAACAGGTGGATCACCCACTCGACAACACCGACGAGCGCGAGGCTCATCGCGACGATCACCGCATCGACGACTCCGAAGCCACCGACGATGATTCGGACAGCGCCCGCGATTGCGAGACCGGTCAAGATGATATGGGGCGACCGGTGGGTGAAGTAGGTCTTCGCTACATCGCGCAACGTCGAGAGGTCGTCTGCACTCTCGGTTGACCGCCTGTCGTACGACACGATGGACATGGTTTAGTTGTACCCGATCAGATCCGCCCTCGAAAGGGCACATCGGCAAGGTTTATGCAACGGCAAGCTCGTCGACATCGCTAAGACTGGCCGTATTTCTGAGCGAAACGGTCGTCACCGTACCTCGTTCGACTCCGAGGCGATCCTCAGCCAGCAGCAACAGATCGCTCCACAGTTTTGCTTCTTCGCCATCTTGTGCCTCGGGGATTTCGATGATGAACGGTGCAGTGCCCTCTCGCAGGAGGTCGACCGCGATGAACATCGCGACCACCACATCGAAGACACAGCCCGGTACCGCTCGGCCGTCGACGAGGACCCCGGTTTCGGTCTCGAGCCATCCTCGAACTCGAACTGCCCCTGCTTGACCTTGACGGCCATCTCGAGCGATTCCGTCGCGGGCAACTCCATCTCGGGCGATTGCATCGAGCGCGAGTGCGTCTCTCAGCCCCGAGAATTCAGCGACGCGGGTCTCCCACGTGCTGTCGGGGTTTCGAAGGTCGGCAACGACGTCGCCAAAAGCCTCGCCCATCTCGAGCGTGTCGACTTCGCCGTGGCCCATAAGTGCTCGGTTCTTGAGCATTGCCCTACGTCGCTCCCAAAACCGTCGATGCAAACTGCCGACGAGTTTCATCGTTCGGCGATCCAACACGGTCTCGATCGCCTCCTCGCTCGTTGGAAAGACAATGTCAACACCTGGGGCAACACTGCCCGGAGCAATGAGATTGATGTGAGGGGTCATGGTCTTCGCTTTCGTAGCCGCCGAGGTCGGGCTTGTCGTAGCAGTGCACATCGGGCAGTAACTTCGCTCAATGGAAGCTGGCAGCGGATGTAGATGCTCGCCCTACCTCGCTAGTTTCCGAGAAAGTTTCGCGATTTAATACCTTCAATACGCATGAAAAGTGGCAAAAAGGCGCCCCAAAAGGTAAAAATGATAAAAGTTCGCAACGAATGAGAGGGTCAGCATGTCGGACGATCTCGATCTCAGTGTTCTCGGACACCGGATTCGACACTTCCGCAAACTCAAAAAGCTCACGCTCAACGAACTTAGCGAGTCCGCATCAAAGCCCGTCCCGTACCTTTCCCAGCTCGAGAACGGCAAGATCGAACCAAAGATCGGCCTGCTTCGCGCCTTGAGCGAGGCGCTCGACGTGTCGGTAGCCGAACTCGTCGACCCCGAACCTCCCAACGAGCGGGCAGAACTCGAAGTGAAACTCGAACGGGCCCAAAGCGACCCTCGTTACAAAGAATTTGGCCTGCCGTATCTGAAACCGAGCGCGAAGCTGCCCAACGAGGTCCTCGAGCACATCGTGACCCTTTGGGAAGCTCTCCCGACGACTAGCGGCGGCCGCTCGCTGCGCACCGAAGACAAAGCACGGCTGGCAAATGTCGAACTCCGACGAGAAATGCGCGAGCGAAACAACTACTTCAAACAGATCGAAGACATTGCCTCAGAAGCACTCGACTCGATCAGCTACCCGAATACGGGGCCACTCTCAGAACGCCACATCACCGACTTGGCGAAACACTTTGGCTTTCGCGTAGAACGCGCACGGGGCATGCCGAGTTCGGCCCGTTCGGTCACCGATCAAAAATCGCGCATCATCTACATCCCGCTTCGTGAGGAAGTCGATCTTCGCTCGGCGCGTTCGGTTGTTCTGCAAACCCTCGGCCACTACGCGCTCGACCACTCCGCAACCCGAGACTTTGGTGACTACCTTCGCCAGCGGGTCGAATCGAACTACTTCGCAGCTGCGACGCTCATCCCCGAGGGGCCAGCGGTCGAGCTCCTCAGGCGAAGCTACGAAGAAAGGCAACTCTCGATCGAGGACCTCAAAGAGACCTTCTATGTCTCCTATGAGATGGCTGCCCACCGGTTCACGAACCTTGCGACCGAGCACCTCGATATGCCCGTGCACTTCTTGCGCTGTAACCCCGAAGGGGTGGTGTCGAAGGCGTACGAGAACGACGGGATCGACTACCCACAAGATGAAGAAGGCACCGTCGAAGGTATGCGAGTCTCGCGCCATTGGGGTGTTCGCCAGGCGTGGCAGGCGTCGAAGAACTTCATGATGCACTACCAACACACCGTGACCGACGGAGGCGATTGGTGGTGCGCGACCTACATCGAAGATGCGTCGACCAACCCGTATGCGGTGAGCGTGGGAACGACGTCGGCGCTCGCAACGCACTTCCGCGGCGGCGATACGATTCGCAAGCTCGACGCCCGATCATCCCAGGTTGCACCCGATCCCGACCTCATTGCCAAGTGGGAGTCGACCGCGTGGCCATCGGCCGCTCAACGCAGTCATGTGCTCACGGCCCTGCCGCCATCGAGTAGAGAGTTCACACCATTCCCCGGTGTCGATCTGGTTGATGTCTATCGCTTCCTCGATCGGCAACGTCCCAACAGCTAGCTCGACATCGGTAACCATCTGAGTCTCCGACGCGTCCGCCTACGAACGCTTCGGCCACGTACCCTTGCGACTATGCCGGAACAACTGACCCCAATTGAAGGCATTCGCCGCGAGCTCCAACGAACGGTTGCCGAATACATCACGGGCAACCGCGAGCTTCATGGAGGGGGTGGTGTTGCGAGCGACAGCTGGTTCGGCCCCGACTCGATCACTTGGCTGATCATGTCGGATTGGTCGACGATGATCGGCGGTGTCGAATCGCTTTTTGTGCAAACGTTGCATCCGCCGACGATGGCCGGCGTCGCCGACCACTCGAACTACAAAGACGATCCGTTCGGTCGCCTCCACCGGACTGCGAACTTCATCGGGACCACAACCTTTTCGAGCGCAGCCGAGGCCGAACGCCTCGTCAAAGCGATCCGCAAAATTCACTCCCGGGTGACGGGTACAACTCCCGACGGCGTCCCCTATGAAGCCAATGACCCGCACAACCTTGCGTGGGTTCACTGCACCGAGGTCGACGGGTTCCTCCGAGCTTTCCAGCGTTACGGGTCGGTGCCGATCACCGATGCCGAAGCCGATCAGTACGTGGCAGAAATGGCGCGTGTCGGCGAGGCGCTCGGCGTCATCGACGCTCCACGCTCGGTCACTGAGCTCGACGATCGCCTGTTGAGGTACCTGCCCGAGTTGAAGTTTGGGGGCCAAGCCCGTGAGTCGGTTCGTTGGTTGATGTTCCCGCCGAACAAAATTGGCGCTCAAGCCGGCTACTCGATCATTCTCACGTCGGCGATCAACCTTCTGCCGTCATGGGCTCGCCGCAAACTGTGGCTTCCGCCTCGGATCCCGCTCGTAAGCGACGCACTCGTAGCTCCCGCCGCGAAAGGCCTGATGTCGTCGCTCGATTGGATCATGCAGCCTTCGGCTGAGATTGCCGAGATGCGAGCCGCACGATCCAATTAGTAGCTCATTAGTGCAACGGGCTCTCGCTCACGGAGGGTTCTCTCGGTAGCGGGCCATTGCATCGTCCAAGCTCAGGTCGAGCTGATTCGCAAGCGAAGCGAGCCACGCAAGCACATCGCCAAGTTCATGGAGTTGCTGCTCTTTGGTTCCCTTGCGCGCCGCTTGCGCGAGCTCGCCTAGTTCCTCACACAGCCACGCCACCGTTGCCGGCATGCCTCGCTCACGGTCGGCCTCGCCGTACAGCTCTTCCATCAGCGCCTGCACATCATCGAGTTTCACGATTACACCTGCTCCCTCGTCGCAGCGAGGCTACCTTCTCACCGTTAGAGTGCCCGAATGGAAGATATCAACGAAAAGCCAGTCATTACCGTGCCCGCAGGCGACGCCCCTACCGACCTCGTGATCGAGGACCTCGTCGAGGGCGATGGCCCGGAGGCCACCGCTGGCGTTCAGGTCAATGTCGACTACATGGGCATCAACTGGTCGAACGGTCGCGAGTTTGATGCTTCGTGGAACCGTGGCAGCCACTTCAGCTTCGGTCTTGGGCAAGGCCAAGTAATCCCGGGCTGGGACCAAGGTGTTCAGGGCATGAAGGTCGGCGGACGTCGCCGACTCACCATCCCACCCGCAATGGCCTACGGCGCAGCGGGTGCCGGCGGAGTTATTGGCCCAAACGAAACACTGATCTTCGTCGTAGACCTCCGCTCAATCGGCTAGGAAACAACCCCTCGGTCGATTAAGGCTTCAGCGATTTGGATGGTGTTCAGTGCCGCGCCTTTGCGGAGGTTGTCGCCGCTGATGAACATCGCAAGCCCGTTGTCCATCGTCTCGTCCGGACGAATTCGCCCGACGATCGATGGGTCGATACCTGCTGACTTGAGCGGTGTTGGCAGGTCGTCGAGCACTACACCCTCGGCCGTTGCGAGGATCTCGCGCGCTCGGTCGGGGGTGAGCTCTTGGCCAAAGCCCGCCGTAATCGCGAGCGAATGTCCGGTGAAGACCGGAACCCGAACGCAGATGCCAGAGACGAGAAGGTTCGGAAGGTCGAGGATCTTTCGACTCTCGTTGCGGAGCTTCTGCTCTTCGTCGGTCTCATCGCGCCCGTCGTCGACGATCGATCCACACATCGGGACGGCGTTGAAGGCAATTGTCGTTGCGAACGAGGAGGGGTCGCCAAAGTCGATTGCGTCGCCGTCATAGGTGAGTGATGGCAATTTCTCGACGCCCTTTCGGACCTGCTGATCGAGTTCGTCGACCCCGGCAAGACCGGCTCCAGAAACCGCTTGGTAGGTGCTGACAACCATGCGCTCGAGTCCGGCTTCATCGTGAAGCGGCTTGAGCACCGGCATTGCGGCCATCGTTGTGCAGTTTGGGTTTGCGACGATGCCCTTTGCGATGGTGTCGAGGGCAGCAGCATTTACCTCGGGCACTACCAATGGCACATCGGGATCCATGCGAAAAGCCGACGAGTTGTCGATGACGATCGCTCCGGCGCTGGCTACTTTGTCGGCAAGCGCTCGCGAAGTGGCTCCGCCCGCAGAAAAGATTGCGATGTCGAGCCCGCTGTAGTCGGCAGTGGTTGCGTCTTCGACCGTTATGGTTCGGTCACCGAACTCGATCGTCCGTCCTGCGCTTCGTGCGGAAGCAAAAAAGCGCAGGTTGTCGACTGGAAAATCACGTTCGAGAAGCAACGTACGCATCACGCCACCGACTTGGCCGGTAGCTCCAACAATTCCTATATTGACCATTCCTCTATGCTAGGCCGCATCGCTAGTTTCGCGAGACGCACCACAAAAACAGCAGCGGTTCAACATCTCGCAGTACTATTTGTCTTTTAGACCCAAAGTCCAGTAGCATTTACCACTAAATTCTAAGCGGCGGGCGCATTCACGAAATGCACAGAATGCACCGGCACATTCGAGACCGACATTGGCGTGTTGGAAAGATAGTGAAATGACCGAAGAGAAGCGGCGACGAGGGCGACCACCAAAGTTTCCGCCTGAAGAAGTTCGGGACAAACTCATTCGCTCCGGCATAACCAAACTTCGAGAGACAGGAGTCGAGAGCGGCCTCGATGCCGTTGGACTCGATGCGGCGATTGCCGATGCTGCGGTCCCGCGCGGCATGTCGTATCGGATTTGGCAGGAGTCTGACCGAACACCTCAGGACGCGTTGCGACATCACGTCTGCCTCACGCTTCTCAGCATCCCAGCGACGACGGGCATCACCGACACAAGAGCCGCTCTGGCCGAAGCTCTCAAGGACGTCCAAGCCGAACTTGATTCTGGCGACGAGAACGCTCGGCGAAAAGTCATCACCGAACTGATTCGGACGATCGGCGCTTTCAATCACGAGGCCCTGTACTCGAGCGACGACTGGCGGCTCTACAACGCGCTGCGATCAGCGGCGATCACCCGCTCTGACACCGACCCGGCGGTAATCGAGCTCCTCGATGAGGGCGAAGCCCGTCTCATCACCGAGTACTCCGCCCTCTACCAAGAACTTGCTGATGCGCTCGGCCTCGTCCTACGCGATGGACTGACGATGGAGCAGTTCACCGCAGCCAGCAACGCGCTCAACGAAGGCCTCTCATGTCGGCGTACCGCTGGTTACGAGCGGACCGGAATCTCATGGGCAGCCGAAGAAGGCGAGGACCCAAAGGAGTGGACGCTCTTTTCGATCGGGCTCGAAGCGCTCGTGCGCCACTTCTTCCACATCTAGTGAGGCCGCAGCAACCAACAAGATTGGCGTAACGAGCGCTCCTATCAGCGACGCGCTTGAGCGGGCGCTTACCTCGCCACGTTTGGCGGCAGGTTTGCTTCGAGCCACCGACGAAAGTCTGTTGCGTTGTTCGCCGCGACATTGCCCGGGAGGGTCACCCAAAGACCAGGGTCCCCAGATGTTGTGAGCCGGTGATACTTTGCAATACCTGGCCCCGGCACTCGCGTGCCCTGCCCACCGGTGGTGTTGTAGTAGTCGATTCCGCACTGGAACAAGACGTTGACCTGGCTGAGGTCGACCGTCTTCCCATCGGGCTGTTGCAAGCGCATCTCCGATGTCAAGAACTCGGCGGTCTGGCCAGGCGCTGGGCTCCGGCGCTCGCCGGCCCAAAAGTGCATCATGAGCGCCGCTGGGTTCCACGGAGCCGAGTAACTACCGTCGGCCTCTCGGCGCCAATCGATCCGGCCCTGACCAGATGCAAACGGGTCGTTGTTGATCACACCGGCGGTCCCAAGGTAGGCACCGTTCGTCGGCGAATCCAAGGCAACGTCAAAGGCCTTTGACCAGCTGCCGCCAGCGAACTGGTAGTAGGCGCCCTCACTAAAGTTCACGCGGAAATCGACCGGTGGAACGTGACCCAGCTCGGGAATGACGGCGCACCGGAATTCGGCGAACTGGTTTGTGCCGAGGTTGCCCCACTGCGGGTTACGAGTTGTGCCCTGCGCCCAGTTCCATCCCTGCGGAAGAAACAACGGTGCATCGTGGACACCCATCGGCGACTCTTCATTTGGGTTAGAGCCGTCTCCCGCACCGATCGTTCCGTCGATGACCTCCGAGATGGTGTAGGCGCCGCTCACACGAATCGGCGCCGTCGTTGTCGTTGTGGTGGTAGTTGTCGTCGTTGTGGTGGTTGTTGGCCGGACGGTGGTCGTTGGCCGCACGGTCGTTGTTGGCCGGACGGTGGTCGTTGGCCGGACGGTGGTCGTTGGCCGGGTTGTTGGTGGCCGAGTAATGGTCGGTCGGGTCGTCGGGACGACGAACGGAACTTGGGTCGTCGTCGCAGCCGTCGGCTGCACGACTGCGTTGATTGGAGCCGTTGTTGGGGGTGGCAGTTGGACTACAGCTGCGGTTGTTGTCGTCGTTGTGACGTTGTCAACTGTCGAGTCTGAAGTCGTCACACCGAGCACATCGACCGCGACCTCCGCGTCGTCACCCTGCGCAAACTCAAAGACTCGTTGGGTGTCGCCCTCAGAATCGGGGCTGTCGACCGACGACGGTTGATCGGCGCCAGACTCCTCGCTCGCAACCGAAGCTTCGCCATCCACGCCCAGAAGGGTCTCGCCAGATACCGCCTCGGCCGAATTGGGATCCGTCTCTGCGCTCGAACGCTCAGGCACGCGCACCGATTGTGCAGCAATCGCTGAGGCGAGCTCGATTTCGGGAGGCTCGATGAGCGAAGGAGAGACAGCCTGTCGGCCGTTCGGCTGTGCACTGGCCGACCGAGCATCGACGAGCTCTGCCTCGGTGAGGACCGCCGAACTCAAGGCATTTTCGCCGCTGTTCGCAAGAATCAGGGCAGCGGTAAGCGTCAGAGAAACGACCAAAGAGAAGATCGTTGGCCTCACATCAAACGGCCGCTTGGGCAGCCCTCGTTGTCTCTTATCTCTATCGCCCGACACTTCCCCAACAGTGCCACAAATTCACCGAAAAAGCCACGCAGCGTCAACCCACCGGACGCCCATTTTGCGCCTTGTCAGGAAAAGCCGACCGATTGAGCGCACATGGTGCTGTTAGAGGCGTAAATCGGCCCAAACGGGATCATGGTCGCTCGCTCCATGGCCTCGAACCACACCGGATCGAAGCACCTCGAAACCTGCGGCGAATAGGTGGTCTAACTCGAACGGACGACCAAACCTTGTGAAGGTGCGGGTGCCCGCCGCGCTGACGCGACGTTGGCCTGCACGCTCGAGGTTCTCGACCAACCCGCGAATCGACCTATTCGACGCCGTATTAAAATCGCCGCCCACGATTGACCGAGCCGACCCGACTGAAATCACCCGATCTGCAACCGCCGAATACTGAGCGACTTGGAACCGGTGCGGAAGTGTCGAGATTTCGGCGTGAACGCTCCACGCGACCAACTCGATCGGTTCGTCCGAAGATTTCGGCTGCAATGTGATGGGCGCCTGCAGCGCAATTCGGCGCATCCCCATGAAACGAGCGAGGTGCGGAAGTCGAATCACCTCAGGTTCGCCGACGCTACCTCGGGCAAGGATTGCGTTGCCGAACGGCTTGCCGGTTTCCTCATGCTTACATCCCGCCCGATAGGTCGAATCGAGTCCGAGCGCCGCTGCGATTTGTGACGGCCCAACATCGTCCATCTCTTGGAGAAGGATCAGGTCAGCTCCGGCGAGATCGGGGTGCGAGGTGAACGCATCGATAGCGCGGTCGATGCCGAGACCGAGTTCGATGTTCCAGGAAACGACGCGCACCGGCGCCAGCCTTACGCGGACGCGAGATCGAAGGCGTCGTGTAGCGCTTGAGTTGCCGAATCGACATCAGAACCACGAACAACACAGCTGATTCGAATTGCTGAGGTCGAGATCATCTCGATGTTGATGTCGTTGGCTGCCAAGGTCTCGAACATGGTCGCTGCAACGCCCGGATTGCTCTTCATGCCCGCTCCAACAACCGAGACTCGGCCGATGTCATCGTCGGTCGAGACAACACAGCTTTCGCCCGGAGCGCTCTGTTCGCAGATTTCTGCCGCTCGGTCAGCGTCGCCGGTTGGACACGTGAAGCTGATGTCTGTCTCGCCATCGGCGCCGACATTCTGGACGATCATGTCGACGTTGACGCCCGCATCGGCGAGCGCTCGGAACATGCTGGCCGCAATGCCCGGTTCGTCGGGTACACCGCACACGGTGACCTTTGCTTCGGACGTATCGGGTACGACGGCTTTGATAATTGCGAGTTCCATGTCGGAATCCTCCTCGATGACCCAGGTTCCAGGCTCCCAGGTAAATGCAGAACGGACGTGCAGCGGCACGCGAAAACGTTGGGCGACCTCGACCGATCGCATGACCGGCTTCGGACATCCGACTGCGGTCATCTCCAACATCTCGTCGAAGCTGATCGTCGGCATCTTCCGCGCATCGGCAACGACACGAGGGTCGGTCGTAAACACCCCGGAGACATCGGTGTAGAGCTCGCACGAGTCGGCTTCGAGTGCGTGGGCCAGCGCGACGGCCGTCGTGTCGGACCCGCCGCGGCCAAGGAAGGTGACGTCATTGTCCTCCGAGACACCTTGTGAACCGGCGACGATCGGCACCATGCCAGCATCGATCGCTTCGCGAATACGGGTCGGGTTGACCTCGAGGATCTTCGCATTTCGATGATTGGTGTCGGTGAAGAATCCGGCCTGACTTCCCGTGAACGATGCACTCGGCACATCGGCGTCGTGCAGAGCCATAGCGACGAGCGCGCATGCCTTGCGTTCGCCGGCGGTGATGAGCAGGTCCATCTCGCGACCGGGTTGGGTCTTTGAGACTTCGTCGGCGAGACGCAACAGATGGTCGGTTTCTTTACCCATTGCGGAAACGACGAGAACGACTTGGTCGCCTCGCCGACGACAACGTGCGACGTGGTCAGCAACTTCGCCGATGCGCTCTGCATCGGCTACCGACGTACCACCAAACTTTTGAACGACAAGAGCCACGGCTAAACACGCTAACGTTAAGGCGTGTCTCCTGAAACCAAACGCCGCGTAACCATCGCCCTCTGCGTCTTTCTCGTGCTCGGTCTTGTCGCCCCTCTGCTCGGCATCGCGTTTGGCTCGTAGCCGACATGGCGGCAAGCGCATGGGTCTTCCCGCCAGCTGAGAGCGCGGATGAGTACGGCGTGGTCGGCGTTGGTGCCGACCTCGAGCCCGAAACGATTCTCGCGGGGTACAGCCAGGGCCTCTTCCCAATGCCGTTGGAACCGAACGGCCAGGTGGCGTGGTGGTCGCCCGATCCCCGAGCGATTCTTCCCCTCGACATGCACGTGTCGCGTTCGCTTGCGAGGTCGATGCGTAAGTTCAGCTTCACGATCAACACCGCCTTTGTCGAGGTGATGGCAGCCTGTGCCGACCCAAGCCGTCCCCATGGCTGGATCGATGCGCAGATTCTGTCGGCCTATACACGCCTGCACGAGTTGGGTTGGGCGCACTCGGTCGAGTGTCGAAACGAAGCTGGCGAACTCGTCGGTGGCGTTTACGGCGTTGGCGTCGGTGCAATGTTCGCGGGCGAATCGATGTTTCATCGCGAGACCGACGCGTCGAAAGCAGCGTTGGTCTATCTCACCCGCACGCTGAAGAGCAACGGCATCGAACTCTTCGACGTCCAATGGATGACGCCTCACCTCGAATCGCTCGGAGCGATTGATCTGCCGCGCCACGAATATCTCGCTCGGCTCAGAAACGCGATCGATGCGTTTAGCACCAACGAAATGCGGGGTGACCGGGCAACGAACGGCCCGATGGATAGCGGCCAGATCGGCGAATCATTCCACGCGCCGATCGAACCTAAAGATTAGCTTGAGTGACGTGGCAAAAGTACCGAGAGATTTATCGTAATGGACTCACGCGCCCTCGTAGCTCTCGCCGTCGGTATGACCGGACTGGCCCTCGGTTTACTCGCGCTCTTTGGCGACGGAACCCTTGGACTCTTCGCTGGTTTGGCCGCGCTCGGCGCAGGGGCCGTTGGCTGGTCCTCGGCTCGCGACGCGGTGAAAGCCGAGCAGGCCGTCGAGAAGGAACGGACTCGCGCCAACAGTCTCGAGGAGTCTGTCGCATCACAAGTCCAAGCACGAATGACTGCCGAAAGCGCAGTGGCATCGCTCGGCGCTGAACTGAAAGCGACCCAAGACAGCGAAGCAACGAGAACCGAACGCATCGAGAAGGACGCGCAGAGCGAAGTGCAGGCAGCTGGCACAAACCCACGCTCGGTCATCGTCGACCCATCTACTGGGCTCTTCACCGAGGTCTACTTTCGCGCCGTCGTCGAAGCTCGCGTTGCCGCGGCGCGTCGTCACCTTCGGCCACTCGCCCTCGTGCTCCTCGAAATCACCCAGCTCGACAAGGACAAAGAGCGAAGCGAGGCCGACCCGATCGCAGTGGCGAGCGCCCTTCTCGAGACATTGCGAGATTCAGACACTGCATGTCAGACCAGCAAAGGTCTGTATGCGGTCGTGCTCGAAGACACGCCCGAGAACGGCGCTGTGTGGACAGTCGAGCGCATTCGTCGTGCAATCGCAGAAGAGCAAGCCGACGTGACGGTATGGGCGGGGGTTGCGTGCTATCCAGCGCACGCATTCGAAGTGCGAGACCTTGTCGGAAAGGCGAGCGAGGCGCTCGAAGCCGCTACCGAGTGGCACCAAGACCGAATCGAAGTAGCCGTCGCCGACATCTAGCGACACATTTGGGGTCAGACCCCAAATGTGTCGCTGGCGGGTGAGATCGTTGATTTAGCAGCCGTTTCCGGCGTTCTAGCTAACGAATAGGAAGCGGTACCGACGGATTTGGGGTCAGACCCCAATGCTCCGGTCGAGATCCGCGAAAGCGCCAGTGGTCGCTGCGCGGAAACGGTAGGGGAGGGTCTGACTGTGAGTGTGTTGGTGGCTGGTCTTTGGGTCGGCTTGGCTGGTGTTGGTGTTCTTCGTGACTCGTGGTCTGACCGACCGTTCATTTTTGGATGTGTCTTACCGGGGATTTGTCCGTTGAGCACTGGTGCC
>CALHXU010000037.1 GCA_938040365.1 uncultured Acidimicrobiales bacterium | reverse complement strand
GTGATCGACGCCGGTGGCGATGGGCAGGCACTCCCAGGAATCGCAAAGCAACTGCCGGCCTCGGTGATCGCAATCGCCGAGCAGATCGAGACGGCAACCGGCGTCGACATCATGGGGCCACTGCGTGACAGGATGAGTTCGGCTGCGGCGTCCGGCGGCGAAGCATCGGGCGGCGCTCCAGCGCTTCCGCAGACGTCGGCATCGGCCGAAACGCAGATCGAAGTGCCAGAGGTTGCAAAAGAAGCTGTTCCAGCGCCAGTAGCATCAGAAGGAGCGCATACCGCGCATTCAGACGAAGGCTAACTTGTGGCAGTAAAGCTAGGAATTGACATCGGCGGCTCCGGTATCAAGGCGGCCAAGGTCGACCTTGAAACCGGGGAGGTCGTGTCGGAGCGGCATCGCATCGAGACACCCGATCGGCCAACCCCCGACGCAGTCGCTGGTGTGTGTCGTGAACTCGTTGAGTTTCACGAATGGACCGGACCCGTCGGGATCGGCTTTCCGGGTGTGGTGCAAAACGGCGTGATCCGCACAGCCGCGAATCTCGACAAGTCGTGGATCGATGTCGATGCCGATGCGCTCTTTACACGTGTCTGCAAATGCGAGGTCTCTATGGTCAACGATGCAGACGCTGCTGGCTTGGCCGAGGTCAAATTCGGAGCCGGAGCTGACGTGGCCGGGACAGTGATCTTGCTCACGTTGGGCACCGGCATCGGCTCAGCGGTTTTCACCGACGGGAAGCTCGTCGCCAATACCGAGTTTGGTCACATGGAGATGGACGGCAAGATTGCCGAAGACCGAGCGTCGTCTCGTATCAAAGACGAGAAGGATCTCAGTTTCAAGAAGTGGGGCGGTGAGGTCGAAGACGTGCTTCGCGAAGTCGAGAAACTGTTCTGGCCGGAACTCTTTATCCTCGGCGGTGGCATCAGCAAGAATTTCGACGAGTTCAGCGAGTACCTCGACAAGGTTCGCACCCCGGTCGTGCCAGCGCAGATGTTGAACCGAGCCGGAATCGTCGGCGCGGCGCTCGCCTGTGGGGCCGACTAGCTCACGTGCGGCGGCTGGCCTAGAAAGGCAGCTGCTCCTTACACGTACCCGAGCGGTAGTGCCGTGGTGTGTTTCATTTGTTCCATCACGAAGGTGCTTCGCACGTCGTAGAGGTCGATGTGTTCGATCAGGCGCAGGTAGAACTGGTCGTAGGCGTCCATGTTCGGGACGACGACTTTGAGCAAGTAGTCGAGTTCGCCGCTCGTCCGGTAGGCCTCGACAACTTCTTCGAATCGTTCAACGGTTGCGAGAAAGCGTTCGGTCCACTCGGCGTTGTGTTCGTTTGTGCGAATGAGAACGAGCGCGGTCAGTGTGAGGTTGACGGTTTCCGGGTTGATGAGCGCTACTCGTCGGGAGATGACGCCGCTATTTTCGAGCGCTTGGATTCGCCTCCAGCACGGTGTCGATGTGAGCCCGACCTCGTCGGCGATCTCGCGAACCGAGACCGAGGCGTCGTTCTGGAGAATCTGGATTATTTTCTTATCGATATCATCCATCGTGAAACAAAATTCCTCAAGCGGATAGCTTTGTAGAACAAAGTGTACTTGATTCGAGGCGATGAGCTATCAAACTTGCATACACATGCTCGCGTGTCTTCCCTACTCTGGTCACATGAAGTTGCCAAAGAAGTTCACAGAGCACCCAGAGTCGGTTGACGAGACGTACTTCGAGCACATGGCCTTCGCTGCGGGGATGTCGAGAAAGCTTCTCAAGGCCGCGTGGTGCTGTGCAGTGCACGCCGTCATGCCCTGGCGCCATTGCACCAGTGGAAGCACCGCGATCAAAGAGATGCACGAGATCGTCACGGCGGGCGCTCGGGCTGATCTCGATACTGCTGCCTAACTCGCCTCAGAGATCAGCTGGGCGTACTGCGGTTTGATGACCTTGTTGATCAGCGCGAGCCGCTCGTCAAAGGGCAAGAACGCGCTCTTCATACCGTTCACAGTTATCCAACGCATGTCGGTGAGGTCCCAATCAAAGACGCGCACCATATTTTCCATCTCGTCGGTCATCGAAACGTTGCTCATCAGCCGGTTGTCGGTGTTGAGCGTGACCCGGAACTTGAGGTCCTTGAACATCTTGATCGGGTGATCGGCAAGGTCATCGACAACGCCGGTGTGCAGGTTTGACGAAGGACAGACCTCGAGGGGGATGCGACGGTCTCGAATCGAATGCGCCAGCCGGCCGAGATGAATGTCGCCGTTGTCATCGACCGTAATGTCGTCCATAATCCGCACGCCATGGCCGAGGCGCTCGGCACCGCACCACTGCAGCGCCTTCCAAATCGACTTTGGCCCATAGGCCTCGCCGGCGTGGATGGTGTAGTGAAAGTTCTCGCGCTGCGCGAACTGAAAGGCGAGGAGGTGGTCATCGGGTGGAAAACCGTTTTCTGGGCCCGCAATGTCGAACCCGACCACGCCCGAATCTCTCCACCGAACGGCGAGCTGGCTGATCTCGAGGCTCCGGGACGCCTGTCGCATTGCTGAACAGATCGCTCGGATCGTGAGCGGCGAGTCCTTGCTTCCGTCGGCAAACCCTGAGGTCACCGCTTCGACCACATCGTCGAGGGAAAGGCCGCCATCAACGTGTAGCTCCGGAGCGAACCGGATTTCGGCATAGACCACACCGTCGGCGACCAGGTCCTCTGCGCACTCGCGGGCGACTCGATGGAGCGCCTCGGGCGTCTGCATGACACCTGTGGTATGGGCAAACGTATCGAGGTACAGCACCAGGTCTTTGCGGTCAGCGCCGCGAACCATCCACTTTGCTAACTCGTCGGGATCGGTCGTTGGAAGACCCGAATACCCGCTTTCGTCAGCGAGGTCGATCACCGTCTGCGGGCGAAGGCCGCCATCGAGGTGGTCGTGGAGCAAGACCTTTGGAGCCGTGAGGAGCGTTTCGCGAGAGGGGAGTGATGTCGCCATCCTCAAGTATCGCGCAGCGGGCGTCTGGAATGTGGCTACCGATCAGTGTTGCGTCGAGCGCCTTGTCGGCCAGGTGCTGCAAGCACTGCGGGAAGCTCTGCGACCGAATCGATGAGGTGGGTGTGTGGGGCGGTTTCGAGTGCGTCCGCCGGGGCACCTCCGCTTCGAACGCCCACGACGATCCCAGCTCCGGCTCGGTTACCTGCCTCGAGATCGGGAGCGCTGTCACCAACGATCGCAACTTGGCTCACGCTGTCGATCCCGAGGTTGAGGATCGCCTCGAGAAGCAGGTCCGGCGCTGGATGGCCTCGCTTCTTGCCGTGGGCCGACAAGGTCTCGGCAAAAGAATCTGACCAGCCACAATGCGCGAGGACCGCTTTGCGAACCTCGGGAGTGAAACTCGTCGTCACCGCGGTGAGAATCTGCTCGCTACGCAGATGGTCCAGCACGTCGTCTGCCCCAGCGATCGGAGCGATGGTCGAGACCGAATCCAAGATCGAATCATCGAATGCCCAGGTCGCTTCCTCGGCAACGACCGCGTCGGCCAGGATGTCGCTGAGAACTACCAGTGTCGGCCGGCCTCGCAACTCGTCGATCCGTCTTCGAGCGTCGCCGTAGTGCGAATCGTCAGCCAATATCCCAGCCTGGGCAAGTGCAGCGTCGTAGGCCCGGTCGACGATGCCGTCGTCGGTGATCAGCGTTCCCATGAGGTCGAAGATGACCAACTGAATTGGCGCGCCCTTACGCGGTTGAACACTCACCGCTGTTTCCTATCAGGGATTTAGGCGGCAGCCCTTGTTTTGCGCAAGACAGGGTCTGCAGTCGCTAACGCCTTGTCGGTGAGGCGGAAGATCCGGCCCGCAGCTCCCGGTGTTTGACCATCGACGAGGTTACCCATCACCTGGAGGGTGATCTTTGCGATCGCGTCGGTCCCGACTGCCATCTTCAGGCCGCTATTGAGTATCCACGGATGTCCAATGAGGAAGCTGAATCGGCGTCCGGTGCTGAGGAAGCCATCGAACAGTTCGGCTACCGCAAGGTCGTAACGAGCCGGAGCGGTGACTGGGTTCTCGAGGTAGAGGTCGGCAATGAGCATGCCGCTTTCCAGGCCGTAGTCGATGCCCTCGCCGTTCATCGGGTTGATCAGGCCAGCCGCATCGCCAATGGCGACCCAGCCAGTCCCGTGGCGTCGTCGAGCACTCATTGGGAGGCGCCACGCACGTGGACGCTCGACGTAGTCGCCGAGGTCCCATTCCTCGCGAATCATGTCGCGGTATGAATCGAGCAGTTTGTTGAGGTTGAGCTTCTTGAAGCCCTTCATCGTGCTCAGCGCACCGGCACCGATGTTTACCGTCCCGTCCCCGGCCGGGAACATCCATCCGTACCCCGGTACTGGAGTTCCGTGCTCGTCCTTCAAGGTGAGGCAGGCCTCGAGGTGTTGGTCGGTATGGCGAGGCGATGGCACGTACGCTCGGATCGCAAGCCCAAACGGCTCGTCTTCTACTCGGTCGGTGCCGAGCATCTTTGCAACCTTGCCCGGTGCTCCGGCCGCGATCACGGTAAGCGGGGCGAGCCATTTCGTGCCGCCGGCAGTAACACCAACGACGCGCTCGCCTTCCATGAGGGGAAGTGCCTCGGTGTCCCAGATAACTTCGGCGCCGGCCTCGGTGGCAGCGTCGATGAGCGCCTTGTCGAGCTTTTGGCGGGGCCAGACGGCGCCATGGTTCGGGAAACGGCCGCCCGAGGGCCAGTCGAGTTCACGAACCGTCGAGTTTGCGATCATCCGAAGGCCAACGATGTGGTGTGCATCGCTGAAGTCGAGGTCGAGCTCGTTCATCGCAGCGATTGCGCGTGGCGTAAGCCCATCGCCACAGACTTTGTCGCGGCCGTAGGGCGCCTTGTCGAACACGACGACCTTCGCACCGCCACGGGCTGCCCGGATGGCAGTCGCAGCGCCAGCGGGCCCGGCGCCAATGACGAGTAGATCGGCCTGTGAAGAGGACATAGTGCCAGTTTGCCAGCGAAGATCGGCCAAGCCCCGACCGTTCGGGCATTCTTCACGTCGCTCTCGTCACGCCACGGCTATATTCCGACGTGATGTTGGGTGTTCTTCGGGTGGGCTGTGCAATGTGGACAAATTCGGCGTGGCCCGGACGTTCGATTCCAAAGTCGACCCCGGCGGGCGGAGAACTCGCGGCCTACGGTCGCCTCGTTTCGGCTGTCGAAGGCAATACGACTTTCTATGCGCTCCCGACACCCGAGGTCGCACAACGGTGGGCAGAGGCAACGCCACCGAACTTTCGGTTCATGTTCAAGTTCTCGAAATCGGTTACTCACGAACGGAAACTCCGAGACTGCGCCGACGAGGTTGGCGCGTTCTTCAACGCCCTCGAGCCGTGCCTTTCCAAGATGGATCCGGTTGCGGTGCAACTTCCCGCCTCGTTCGGCCCGGACTCGTTGCCGGTTCTCGAGACGTTTTTGCGATCGGTTCCATCTACGGTTCGTTATGGGGTTGAGGTCCGTCACCTCGATTTCTTCGACGGTGGGCCAAACGAACGAGCGCTCAACGATCTGCTCTTCACACGTGAGGCCGACCGCATCATTCTCGATTCTCGTGCAGTGTTCGCCGGCCCTCGAATCACGCCGTCCGAGATTGAGGCATTCGAGAACAAGCCTCGGGTTCCGGTGCGGGCCGTCGCGACGAGCAACACGCCCATCGTCCGGTTCATCGGCCAGACCGCACCCGATGGGAACCCAGAATTTTGGGCGCCGTGGATTTCCACGGTGGCTCGATGGTTACGCGACGGCCGCTCACCGATCGTGTTCATCCACACTCCCGACAACGCCGCCGCCATCGACCTCGCCCGCCAGTTCTACGACGAGGTCAGAGTCGAGGTTCCGGACCTTCCCGCCCAGCCCGACGCCCCTGCGGTTACCGACCCATCGCTTTTCAGCTGACCCACGACCACCCCTTCCAGGATTTGTCCCCCGTTTGGAACCTATGCGGTATCAAACGGGGGACAAATCCTGAGGTGGGGTCGTTTGGGGGAGGGCTAGAGGAGAGGGTTCGAAGAGGGGTTAGGAGAGTTGGTTAGGAGAGTTGGTTAGGAGAGTTGGTTCATGAGATAGGTATATTCGAGCGCGGTGCGTTTCGCTGCCTCGGTCTGGTTAGCCGCAGCTGAGTGTCCGCCATCGATGTTCTCGTAGTACCAGAAGGCAAGACCAGCGTCCTCAAACTTCTTTGCCATTTTGCGGGCGTGTCCGGGGTGCACTCGATCGTCTTTCGTCGAGGTCACAAACAGCGGCGTTGGGTAGGCCAGCTCGGGGTCGAAGTTCTGATACGGCGAGGTTCTCTCAAGGAACGCCCGCTCGACCGGATCATCGGGCGAACCGTACTCATCGACCCATGAGGCTCCAGCGAGCAGTACGTGGTAGCGCAACATGTCGAGCAACGGAACCTGAATTACCACGGCGTTCCACAGGTCGGGTCGTTGATTCAACATGACGCCCATGAGTAGGCCGCCGTTCGATCCGCCCATGATGCCGAGGTGCGCAGCCGATGTCAGCCCAGAGGAAATAATGGACTCGCCGACGGCGATGAAGTCGTCGTAGACGCGTTGGCGGTCGGTCGTGAGGCCCGCTTGGTGCCAGGTCGGGCCGAACTCGCCGCCACCACGAATGTTCGCCATCACGAATGCACCGCCATGCTCGAGCCAGTTGCGTCCAATCGTGCCGCTGTAGGACGGGTTGAGTGGGACTTGGAAACCGCCGTAGCCATAGAGCAACGTCGGCGTTGTGCCATCGAAGGGAGCATCGACTTGGCGAACCACGAAATGGGGGATCTGCGTACCGTCGCTCGACGTTGCCATCAGTTGTTCGACGATGAGCCCGTCGGTGTCAAAGCGAGGCGGGATCGTCTTCAAGACATCGAGTGTTCCCGAAACTGAATCGAGGGCCAGAAGCGAAGTCGGCGTGAGGAAGTCTTCGTAGTTGACGAGGACGAGCTGTTCGTCGCGGTCGGCAAAGGTGATCGCAACATCTCCAGATCCGGGAAGATCGATCGGCGTTGTCTTCCAGCCGTCGTTCCCCGGTTCGAGACGAAGAATGCGCCCTACAACGTTTTCGGTGATGGCGAGCAAGGTCCCTCCCGCAGCGACAGCAATACCGCTCACGGCCTGGCTTTCGGTCGGCCGGAAAACCAGCTCCACCGTGTCGATTGTGTGGGTGTCGAGGAAGTGGCCGAGATTGAATGCCACGAGGTCGCCGGTGGCGAACTGCAGCCCGCCAACCTCCCAGTCCTGTTCGAGCGACAACAGCAACCTGCCATTTGAGATCCCGTTCGGCGTAGATTTCGGCGGGATTGGAAATTGCACCGGCCCAGAGTCGGTGAAGAGCCAGTAGGTCGAGGTGAAGAACGTATCGGCCTGCACCGCTCCCGACAGAAGCTTTCCGTCCTCGTTCTCCATCGTGAACGCAAAGACGCCAACGTCGCCAGGTGTTCCACGAAGCACCTCGACCGCGTCGTCGAGCGGGGTGCCGCGCTCCCAACGCTTGACGACGTAGGGATAGCCGGACTCGGTGAGCGTGGATGCGTCGAGACCCCAGTCGGTCGCGATGAGTAGCGTGTCGTCGTCGAGCCATTCGGCGCCTTGCTTCGCCTCGGGAGTTTCGAACCCGCCATCGACAAACGACCGGGATGCAATGTCGAACTCTCGTTGGGTGATGGCATCCTTGCCGCCATCGGAGAACGAGAGCATGCATCGGTAGGTTTCGCCGCCTTTGCGTCGAAAGACCTTCGCTCCTTTGAAGACGTGATTGGCGCCTTCGGCTTCGGCCAAGGCGTCGACGTCGAGCAAGATCTCCCAATCTGGATCGGCGGTCCGGTAACTGTCGAGCGGGGTGCGTCGCCACAACCCACGCACGTGCTCGTCGTCCTGCCAGAAGTTGTACATCCACCCGCCGCGAATGGTCCCGTAGGGAATGCGATCATCAGCGGTCAAAACATCGAGCGCTGCAGCTTCGAGTCCTGCGTACCGAGGATCGTTCTGCAGCTCGCCAAGGGTGCGTTCATTCTGTGCCCTCACCCACGCCAACGCAGCGTCGCCCTCTACTTCCTCGAGCCAGAGGTGCGGGTCGATGTCGGGGTGCGTAGATGGGTCAGCAGGTTCATCGAAGTTGGTCACGCCCCGAGCGTACCGATATCGGCGCCGGCCGAGCGGCCCCGAAAGGGGGTCTAGTTAGAAGCCCATGAGAGGCAAATCTGGTCGTTGCAGCCAGTTGCTCTCGGGGTAGTCGGCGTCAGCTTCGATGCAGTGCAGGGTGAAGGCAAGTCGAGGCTTCGACGAACGGTTGGGCGCGCTGCGGTGGGGTAGCGATCCGTGGAGTGCAATGAGGGTTCCGGCTTCGACTTCGAGTGGTACCCAGCCATCTGTTGGATATGGCGTCTCATCGAGGACGATCATTTCGGTCGCCTCGTTGCTCGCCGTGCGCTGAAACCGCTCCTTGACCGGGATCGAGTGTCCCCCAGGCAGGGCCCAGAGACAGCCATTCTCTTGGGTGGCGTCATCGGCTGCGACCCAAAAGCCGATCACGCTTTGCGGCTCGGTCCACAAGAATGTGTGGTCGGTGTGGGTGCTGACCTCGCCGCCGACCTCGGGGTTCTTGAAGATGACCATCGACTGTAAGAGCAACGGCGAGACCATCCCGACCGCCGCCGCTGCGCCAGCGAACCCACTCGACCGGCAGAACTCGCCGATCTTTGGATCGAGGTCATGCATTGCGTGACCAATCTTGTTCAAGGCTCGCCGTTTGTCTCCGACTATGACCCCATCAGAATCGGTGGCGCCATCCTCGAGGAAGTATCGGGTCTTGTCGCCCGACGTCAAGAAATAGTCGCTCCGGGCGTGACTCTGATCGTCTGTCGAAAAGACGGTGCGGACACCGTCGGGGTCGAAGTCGGTGACGAGGTCATCGACTGCCTCCCTGAACGCATCGAGCTGTTCGCTCGTGACGGCGCCGGGAAAGACCGCAACGCCGTTGCGTTCAAAATTATCGGCCGAAAACGATGCGATCGACACGCTTAACTATCGCCCTTTCGGAACGGCATGCCGAGCGCTGCAGGCATTCGAAGACGCTGGGCAAAGAACACCAGCACCAACAACACGAGCACGAACGGCAAGATGTTGCTCCACCAACTCGGCACGGTGTCTGACGAGACCCACCAAATGAACGAGAGCGTGCCGAGAATTCCGGCGAGAATCGCGTCGGTTGTGCGGTTTCGGGAAAGCGCCCACGCACCGACGCCGACCAACGCAATGGTGTTCACGAGCAGCATCGCGTGGCTTGCCGTGCCGTCGAGATCGCGAAGATCGAGACCAAAGACATAGCCAAACAACAACGCTCCGATCAACACACCCCCGGGTCGCCAGTTGCCAAAGATGAGCGCGGCGAGCCCAATGAAACCTCGGCCGGCGCTGTTGCCACCTTGGAACAATCCGGAGAGTTCGGTTGAGATGAAGGCGCCGCCAAGCCCGGCGAGCACTCCTGACAAAATCACGGCAACGTACTTGTAGCGGGTGATGTTGATACCTTGCGCTGCGCCTGCGACCGGGTCTTCGCCGGCGATGCGGAGTCGAAGCCCGAACCTGGTCCGCCAAACAATCCAGGTCGTGATCGGCACGAGCAGGATCGCAAAGTAGGAGACGAAGTGGGTGCCGCGGAGCAAGCCGCGAAGGAGCTGAGCAACGTCGTGCACGAACCAAATCTCGGTTTGACCAATGCTGAGCAAAATGTCGGGTGTCTCGTTTCCAAAGATCGTTCCGCCGGCGAGGAACGGAACATCCCAGTCCCCAACACTTTCGGTGCGGGGCGAGGTGGTGGGCGATTCCCATACTTCGTCCGCGAGGAAGCGGGTGAGCGCGGGCGCCAAAATGTTGATCGCAACTCCGGAGATGATGTGGTCGACGCCAAAGGACACGGTGGCGATTGCGTGGAGTAGACCGCCAAGCGCGCCACCTGCCATGCCGATCGCTAGTCCTGCCCAAGCCCCGTACTCGATCGATCCCCACGCGCCGAACCACATACCGAGGATCAACATGCCTTCGAGGCCAATGTTGACGACTCCCGATCGTTCGCTGAACAGACCGCCAAGGCCAGCGAGGAAGATCGGCACCGAAAAGCGGAGCATCTCTCGGGCGGTCGCGACTTGGGTAAGGCGCTCGGTGTCGCTGATCGACTGGACGACCGTGAGCACAAAGATTCCAACCAGCACATAGAGCGGCCATCGCAGCCATGCGGGGAGCTTCAGTATCGCGCTCATACTGTCACCTCGGTGTTTGTTTCTACGCTTTGTAGCGCCTCGGCGGTCGCCCGAGCTTCTTCACGGGTCTGAACACGCTTGGTGATGCCATAGGCGATCACCGCTGCCAGCAAGACGATTCCTTGCATGATGTTGACGATCTCTTTGGTCGCTGTCTGAGTCGATTGCAAGATGCCCGCCGATACGTCGAGGAACGCAAAGAGTAGGGCTGAAAATGCCATCCCGCCGGGGTGGTTGCGGCCGAGGAGCGCAACGGCGATTCCGGCGAATCCGAGGCCTTGAATTGGGTCGGCGGGGAACCGGCCCTCTTCGGCCAGCTCGACCATACCGATCAGGCCAGCGACAGCGCCCGAGAGGAACATCGCGGCGACGATCATCTGCTTGGGAGCAACGCCACCAGCGCGAGCAGCGAACGGATTGAGTCCGCTCGCCCGCAAGTCGAAGCCAAAGCGCATTCTGGTGAGGAGCAGGTGGTAGGCCACTCCAACGCCGATTGCGACGAGGAGCATTCCGGTCAGCTCGCCGCCCTGTTCGATCTCGCGGGTGAATATCTCGACGAGTCCGTTGATGTTGGGAAGCAGGCCGGTGTCGTCGATCGGCGCGGTTCCGAGTGTGGTTGCGGTGAACTCTTCTTGTTCAGGCTGCCAACGACCCTGCAGGGCAGCGATGATGCCCGCGACAGCAATGGAGTTGAGCATGATCGTCGAGATCACCTCGTTGACCCCTCGGGTCACCTTGAGGATGCCGGCGATTGCGGCGAAGAGTCCGCCGGTGATCATGGCGGTGATCAAGATGACCGGAATATGGATAATCGCTGGGAGTGCCAGCATCGTCCCGACTTGTGCAGCGATGATGTAGCCAAAGAGGTACTGGCCCTCGACTCCGATGTTGAACAGGTTCATCCGAAAGCCGATCGCCGCTGCGACCGCCGACAGGTAAAGCGGCGTTGCCCGGTTCAGAATGTCTACCTGAGTCTCGAGCTCGGAGGCGTGGCCGATCATGTCGGAGAACGCATCGATGGGGTTCGATCCAAAGACCACTAGAGCGAGCGACGAAATGACGAGAGTCAGGGCAAATGCTGCCAGCGGTGCTGCAGCAATGAAGGCAATGCGTCGAATCATGCGGCTTGCCCGTCATCTTGGGTTGCAGCGCCGGTCATGTAGGCGCCGAGGTCGCGTGGGGTCACGTCATCGGGGGAGACTTGAGCGACGAGTCGCCCGCGCAACATGACGAGGATCGTGTCGGAGAGGCCGATCAACTCGTCGAGGTCGGCAGAGATCAGCAACGTTGCTAAACCGTTCGCTCGGGCGTCGCGTATCTGTTCCCAAACCGCGGCTTGGGCCCCCACGTCGATTCCTCGCGTTGGATGCGCTGCGATGAGTAACGACGGGTTGGAGGTAAGTTCGCGGCCGATGATCAACTTTTGTTGGTTACCGCCCGAGAGTGCATGTGCCGATACGTCGATGTTGGGCGTTCGGACATCGAACTGCTCTTTGATCTCGGCGGTTTGCCGACGGGTTCCCTTACGGTCGATGAACCACCGGGACCCATAGGGTGCTTGGGTCTGGTGCCCAAGCGCAGCGTTCTCCCACAGGGGAGCGTCGAGCAGGAGCCCTTCTCGGTGGCGATCTTCGGGGACATACCCAATACCGGCTTCGCGGCGCTTGCGCACCGACAGCTTGGTGATGTCATTTCCGAGGAGGCCGATCGTCCCGGCCGAAACTGCGGCGGTTCCGATGATCGCGTCGACGAGTTCGCCTTGCCCGTTGCCCTCGACCCCAGCGATCCCAAGAATCTCGCCTTTGCGGATAGAAAGATCGATGCCTTCGAGGACCGGTCGGGCGTCTTCGTCAACCACGGTGAGGTTCTGAATCGAAAGGGCGACAGTGTCGGTTACCGTCGACTCGCCCGTTTCGGGAGTAGGTAGTTCGCTACCGACCATCAGTTCGGCGAGATCGTGCGCAGTAACACCATCGTTGCGCATGGTCGCGACGGTCTTGCCGTGTCGAAGGACGGTGATGCTGTCGGAAATTTCGAGGACTTCGTCGAGCTTGTGGTCGATGAACAAAATCGTTGCCCCGGCCGCTTTGAGGTCGCGCATGTTGTCGAAGAGTGCTTCGACTTCCTGTGGGACCAAGACTGCGGTTGGCTCGTCGAGAATCAAGATGTCTGCGCCGCGGTAGAGAACCTTGATGATCTCTACTCGTTGTCGTTCACCAACCTCGAGGGTTTCGACCAGATCGTTCGGATCGATGGTGAGCCCGTATTCAGCAGCGACCTTCGCGAGCTGAGCTTCGGCTTCTTTGAATTTGATCGCGCCGCCACCCGAGGTTGGTTCGGCCCCGAGAATGATGTTTTCGAGGACGGTGAGTTGGTCGGCGAGCATAAAGTGCTGGTGAACCATGCCGATCCCGCGATCGATTGCATCGTTTGGCGAATTAAACGTGACGACCTCGCCGTTCACCGCCATGGTGCCTTCGTCTGCCCCCTGAAGTCCGTACAGGATCTTCATGAGCGTCGACTTTCCGGCCCCGTTCTCACCGCAGATGGCGTGAATTTCGCCCTTCTCTACGGTGAGATTCACATCATCGTTTGCAATGACACCTGGAAACCGTTTTGTGATGCCAGTTAGCTCGATAGCTGCGCTCATCGCACTCTCGCACCTTCCCCGAAAAAGACCAAGACCGGACCCTACCCGATGCCTCCCGTAGGAGGAAAAGCGGAGAGCCCGGTCTTGGTTGTCTGCTAACGAGCGTTCATAAGTGAACGCTCACGACAGTGGCGTTAGCCGACCTCGGTTGGGTCGGTTGGTACGACGACGTCGCCGGCGATGATCGCTGCCTTCGCTGCTTCGAGGTCGGGAATGATGTCGTCGACGAATCCTCCCGAGGTCGAGTAACCAACGCCATCGACCGAAAGGTCGTAGGTGTTTGGACCAGCGACGAACTCGCCGTTGGCTTGTGCGGTCAGGATCTCGACGACGGCGGTGTCGACACGCTTGAGCATCGAGGTAAGCACGAACTCTTGGAGGTCTGGGTCGACTGCGCCGATCGTGTTGAACTGATCGGAGTCGACGCCGATGCCCCATACCTTGGTGCCGTTGTCGTCGGAGAAGTCGGCCGCTGCTTGGAACATGCCGTTACCTGCACCACCAGCTGCGTGGTAGATGACGTCGGCGCCATCTTCGTACATGGTGGTTGCGATGACCTGTGCACGGTCGGGCTGGTTGAAGCCGTCAAAGTCAGGTGCATCGGTGATGTATTCGACGACGACCTCGATGTCGGGGTTAACCGAGCGTGCGCCAGCGGTGAAGCCAGCTTCGAACTTCTCGATAAGGCCGAAGCAGCAAACGCCGCCGATGAAGCCAACCTGGTTGGTCTCTGACGTGAGCGCTGCTGCGACGCCAACGAGGTAGGAGCCCTGCTCTTCAGCAAAGACGAGGCCGGCAACGTTTGGTCCGTACGGTGCTGGTGGGTCGAGGCTGAAGTCGATCATGGCCGAGTCGACGACCGCAAAGTTGGTGTCTGGGTTTTCGGCTGCGGTCGCTGCTGCGTCGGCTTCGAAGAGGAAGCCAACGCCGATGACGATCGGGTTGTCGTCCGCGGCGAGCTGGAGCAGCTCGGCACGGTTTGAGCCGTCGTCATTTGGCGAGGCTTCAGTGAACGTCACGCCGAGCGAATCGTTTGCTCGCTCGAGGCCTTCAGCTGCCGAGTCGTTGAATGACAGGTCGCCGCGGCCACCAATGTCGTACACGAGGCCAACGCTCGTGTCGCTCGAAGCTGCAGCAGCTTCTTCTTCTGCAACCTCTTCGTCCTCCATGGCTTCTTCATCTTCCATGGCCTCTTCTTCGTCCTCCATGGCTTCTTCTTCATCTTCCATGGCCTCTTCTTCGTCGCCGTCGCCGTCGCCGTCGCCGTCGACAGCGTCTTCGACGACGTCTGCGGTGTCGGACGCAACGTCAGAGACGGTGCTGCCGCACGCGGCGGCAAAGAGACTGAGCGCTGCGAGCAGCGCCAGGATAAGTCTGAAATTTCTGCGCATAGGAATGCCCCTCCAAGATTCGGTACAGACAACCCGGATGGCTGACCCGTAACATCATCAAGCTAGTCAACGAATCTCAAAGCGAGTATTCGGGAGACGAAATTCACGCGCTCGCCGTGTCGGAACGTTCCGAGCGCGGGTCGATAGGGGCTAGTCGGTATTCGTCCGTTCGGCGCGACGTTCGAGGTAGCGGCCAATCGGAATGATCGCGAGCACGATGAGCGAGAAGACCGCGATGAAGAAAACGATAACGATGAGGCCGAGAGCGATTGCACCGACGACTTCAGCCATAGCGGTGAGTGGTCGACTTCTGTGGCGCGGTTGATCGGCGGCTCGACCGAGGGTTAGCTGTTGCGACCCATGTTTGGCTTGCGGCCGTGGTTTGCCTTTGAGCGGCGAGCCTTCAACTTCTTCTTCTGCGTGCGCTTCGACATAGGCATCAGCCTAACGACCAGATCCGAAAACCCCCAATTGCTGTGACAAACAGTCCCTTGAGCTGCCAGCAACGCGTCGGCCGATGTCGACCGGAAGTGTCGACGAGTAACCGCTCGAGCTGCCAGCAACGCGTCGGCCGATGTCGACCGGAAGTGTCGACGAGTTACCGCAAAAATACAGAAGCGCTGCAGGTGGCGGGTTACCTGCAGCGCTTCCGAATGTTGTGACTCTTGGGTAACAAAGAAAGTCGCGGATTTCTCAGATTGTTTTCTGAGGTCCTTGACGATTGTTTTGTTCGAAGGTTTGGGTGCTGTCGGTGGCGGGGAGTCCAACAGCACCCTGAGAACAGTTTCGGCCCAAGTGGGGTTGTTCACGAGCGAAACGCGCTTCTTTGACCAGTATTGGTTATTGGAAACGCAGCTGATGTATGGGTGTGTTGGGCCCGGGAGCTACACGTTGAAGCGAAATTCCATGACGTCGCCGTCTTTGACGATGTAGTCCTTGCCTTCAGAGCGGACGAGGCCTTTGTCTCGTGCCGCGGCCCAGGACCCTGCATCGACGAGATCTTTCCAGTTGATTGTCTCGGCGCGGATAAAGCCGCGTTCGAAGTCGGTGTGGATGACTCCAGCGGCTTGTGGCGCTGTGGAGTCGGCTCGGAAGGTCCACGCACGCGATTCCTTTTCGCCTGTGGTGAGGTAGGTGCGCAATCCCATGAGTTCGTAGGCCGCTCGGATAAAGCGTGGCATTGCGCCTTCGCCAAGTCCGAGCCCTTCGAGCATTTCGGCCCGTTCTTCCTCGTCGAGTTGGGCTGCTTCGGCTTCGAGTTGCACGCAGGTCGCAACGACTTCTGCACCGCCGAGCGCTTCACTGACGGGAGCGGCGAGCGCTTCGCCTTCTTCGAGCTGATCTTCGCCAATGTTCACAACGGCGAGGACGGGTTTGTTCGTGAGGAAGAAGAAGGGTTTGAGTTCGAGTCGCTCATCTTCGGTGAGCGAACTCTTGTAGAGGGGGGTTCCATCGCTGAGGAGCTCGACGACTTTTTCGAGGAGCGCGGTTTCGCCTGCCTTGGACTTGTCGACGCGTGCGGCCCGTCCGACTTTCTCGAGCTGCTTTTCGGCGGTGTCGAGGTCGGCGAGCGCGAGCTCGGTTTCGACGATTCCGAGATGTTCGAGCGGATCGGTTGGGCCGGGCACATCGTCATCGGGGAAGGCGCGAAGGACGAATACGATGGCGTCGACCTCACGAATGCCTGCGAGGAATTTGTTGCCGAGTCCTTCGCCTTGGCTCGCCCCCTCGACAAGGCCGCCAATGTCATTGAACTGGACGCTCGCATGAATGATCTTCTGTGACCCAGACATTGCGGCGAGCTCGTCGAGTCGGGGGTCGAATACCTTGGCTACGCCGACGTTGGGGTCGGTGGTCGCAAACGCGTAGGGCGCTGCCAGCGCGCCGCCGCCCGCGAGGGCGTTGAAGAGCGAGGACTTTCCCGCGTTAGGGAGTCCTACAAATCCGAATCGTTCCATATCGCGCTGAGCATAACGGCCGGTGTTGGTGCTGCGTTGGTTCTCGTCGCGTCGATGGATCTAAGATTTGGGCTATGACATGGCTGGTACATGACGGAACGGTGCTCGCATCGGTGGAGCGGGCCAATTCGGTCAAGGCTCGCACGATTGGCCTACTCGGTCGTGATGAGATCGACGGTGCACTTTTGTTGGAGGGCACGAAGAGCGTGCACACGATCGGCATGAAGTTTCCGATCGATGTGGCATTCTGCGACGACGACATGCGCGTCCTGCGGATTGTCACGATGCCAAAGCATCGGGTGTCAAAGATCGAGTTCGGGGCCTCGTATGCGATCGAGACGACCGCCGGACGGTTTAACCATTGGCAGATCGAGCCGGGTGCCCAACTCGAGATCCGTGGCGATGTCTTAAGCGCCTCGGCGTGAGCCCTCTCGAGCCTGTGCGCGAGTCGCACGGTGCTGGTTACCTTCGGCTCGTAGCGACGCCGATTGGTAATCTCGGCGATCTTGCTCCTCGGTCGGTCGAGGCATTGATGACCGCCGATTCGGTTGCCTGTGAGGATACGCGCCGCACGGGTTCGCTCTTTGCGCACTTCGACATTGCGCACGATCCCTTCATTGTTTGTAACGACCACACCGAAGCTGCGGCGAGTGCAGAGATTCTTGAGCGGATTCGTCGAGGCGAGGTTGTTTGCCTCGTTTCAGATGCTGGAACGCCCGGTGTGAGCGATCCTGGGCACCGGGCGGTTGCGGCAGTGATCGACGCTGGGTTCCGGGTTGAGTCCTTGCCCGGTCCAAGCGCGGCGCTTGTTGGGCTCGTGGTCAGCGGCTTTTCGTCGGACCGATTTTGCTTCGACGGTTTCCTTCCTCGGAAGGGTTCTGAGCGTCAGCGTCGAATAGCGTCGCTGCGAACCGAGCCGAGAACCGTCGTGTTGTTTGAGGCGCCGCATCGTTTGGAGCGAACCGTTTGTGACCTGCGTGAAGTTCTCGGCGGTAATCGGGCGGTGGCGCTCGCTCGTGAGTTGACGAAGAAGTTTGAGGAAGTTTGGCGTGGGTCGCTCGATGAAGCGGTCGTGTTTTGCAGCGAGCGAGAGCCTCGCGGCGAATATGTGGTTGTGCTCGAGGGTGCAGCAGAGGTCGACGCTTCGGTCGGGGCGCTTCGGGCAGCACTTGTTCGTGAGGCCGATGGTGGGGCGACGCGGCGCGACGCGGTCGACACGGTGGTGGAGATGACCGGTGCGAAGAAGCGTCAGGTTTATGACCTTGCGCTCGAGGTCGACTTCGTGTCGAAAACCTAAAGAAGCGCCGGACCGTTAGTCCGACGCTTCTCTGGTAGTTCTCTTAGTTCTTGGGGCTCGTTATTGCTGTGCCTTCGCTGCTGCTTGGGCAGCGCGGTTGGCCTTGCGACGTTCGCGACGAATCTTGCGTCGGTCGTCTTCGGTGAGGCCACCCCATACGCCTGCGTCCTGATTTGTCATCAGGGCATACTCGAGGCACTCGACCTTGACGTCACAGGTGTTGCAAACCGCTTTGGCCTTCGCAATGTGCTCGATCGCAGGGCCGGTCTGTCCCACGGGGAAAAACAGGCTCGGGTCGGTATCTCGGCACGCAGCATTGCTACGCCAGACTCGAGGTTGTGCAGACTCCGTCGTCGGAAATACTGCTGGATCATGAATTTGAATTGACACGTTTCCTCCACGCATCGAACCTGCCCTATGCCCATGCCGCCCAGCATGCCTAGAACTCAGCTCGTGAGTACGAATGTACTTCTGTGCACGGAGCGGATCAAGCATTTCCTCGCTCTTTGTAGTTACACGAGCACTTTTAGTGTTACACCAGTGTAATTTGGGCCGCGCGGTGCAGCGTTTCTCATGAGCGGTGCAGCGTTTCTCATGAACTGTTTCTCACGAACTAATCGAGAAGGAATCTCCTGAAAAAACAGGCTGAATGGACGCCGCGACGCGAATTGTCGATCGGTACTATCGAACGATGACGTTAATCATTGGACACCGTGGCGCATCTGCTGCGTTCACCGAGAACACACTCGCCGCTTTTGCCGGAGCCGAATCGCTCGGAGCCGACTGGGTCGAACTCGATGTGCAGGCAACAAAGGACGGCAAGCTCGCCGTCTTTCATGATGTCGAACTCGCCGACGGTCGCCTCGTTGCTGACACCGCCTTTGCCGATCTACCCGATGAAGTCCCCGAACTGGCCGACGCGATCGCGGCGTGCGGGGCAATGGGCGTCAACATCGAGATCAAGAACGAACCAACGTCGGAGAGTTTCGACCCCGAGCACAAAATGGTGCCCGCCGTGGTCGAGGTCGCACTCGCCCACCTCTCGCGAGACAAATGCCTCATCAGTTCGTTCGACATGGGTGCGGTCAACGCCGTGCGCGACCTCGATCCGAGAATCATGACGGCACTTATCACTCAAGATGATGTCGGCCCAGAGGTTTCAATCGGTCGGGTGACCGCACATTCGCATCGAGCGATCAATCCTTGGGACGCACTCGTTACCCCGCGGTGGATTGCCGCAGCAAAAGAAGCCGAACTTGAGGTCAACGTATGGACTGTCGATGACCCCGATCGCATGATCGAGCTGGCCCAGATGGGCGTCGACGGCATCATCACCAACGTCCCAGACCTTGCCGTCCAGGCGCTCCGCTAGCCGGGCTGTCCAGGCGCTCCGCTAGCGGGAACGACCCGTTCGCATTACAACACCTCTTTGGGCCGGGGCACGTGGCGTCGGTCGGGCATGACGAGACGCAGCGCTTCGGCCTCCCACCTGAGGTCGATCGAGGTCACGTCGCCTAGGTAGTCGCCGTCGAGTTGGTACGGAAACGGCGTCTCGCTGTGGATGCGAGCCGACTCGATCCCCTTTGCAACGTCGACCCCGCGCCCGGTCGAAACCCCGTCGGGATTGCGCAAGCTCGAAAGCATCAGCCGGGTGAGCGTGACGCTGCCCAATGAACGAAGGGTGACCAGACTCAACGGCGATTCGAGGGTTGCATCAGGGGTGACGGTAAATGGTCGAGTGCCGAGGTAGGTGTATGGGTCGGTGTTCAGCCCGATCGTGAAGTAGCCGTCGTCGATGACCGTGCCGTCACCATACTCAACCGCGAAGTGGGGCGAGCTGCGGTCGAAGTGTTGCAGCCACGTCGTGAAACCTGCCCACGCGAAGAAGGCGTGTCCGCCGTATCGCTTCAGGTGGCTGCGTTTCTCGACCTGGGCAACGACCGCTGCATCGAATCCAATACCGACGTGAAAGAGAAAGTAGCGCTCGTTGGCCGAACCCACACCGACGCTGCGGATCGAGCCCGAATCGATTGCCTCTAACGTCGCAGCGGTGGCGTGAACGGGATCCTCGGGTAAGCCGATCGTCCGAGCAAAGACGTTCGTTGATCCGCCCGGGATCGGTGCGAGCGCCGTGTTGGTCCCAACGACACCGTTGGCAGCCTCGTTGAGCGTCCCGTCGCCGCCGAGGACGGCAACGATATCGACACCCTCGGCAGCTGCGCCCTTCGCGATTCGCGTGGCGTGCCCACGCCTCGCCGTTTCACGAAGCTCCACATCGTGGTCGGCCGAGAGCGCCTTCTGAATGACGACACGAGTTCGCGCGGTGACCGACGATGCTGACGCATTTGCGATGAGAACGATCTTCATAATCCGGGCCTCATGGTCGGGTTCGGTCCGCTCTCACTCTCGGTGTTGTGGAAAAATCGACGAGTTGCTCATGTTCCCGCGATCGGTTACTCACCGGTAGGGCGGGTTTGGGCTTTGAGGTTTTGCTTCGAAGTCCAACTATCTTGAGCAGTGCGACGGTGTTCAAAATTGAGCGCGCGCCGCCAACCTAACTCAACTCTAACAAGGGGCATGCTACGCCAATGAACGTCGCTGTATGTGTGAAACAGATTCCCGATCCGGCCGAGGTCGGTTCGCTGAATCCCGAGACCAAAACGCTCAATCGAGATTCGAAGCCGATTCTCGACGAATCCGACTCCTATGGAGTCGAGATGGCGTTGCAACTGGTCGAGGCCGCAGGTGGAGGCAAGGTCACGCTCGTGTCCATGGCTCCGAATCAAGAAACCGCAGGCCTGCGCACTGCGCTGGCCATGGGTGCCGATGATGCAATCCTCGTGAGCGACGATGCGCTTGCTGGGTCCGATGCGTTGTCGACCGCAAAGGTCCTCGCCGCGGCGATTGCTCGCGCTGAGCCCGACCTCGTACTCGCCGCTACCGAATCGAGCGACGGCTATACCGGTACCGTGCCCGAACAGATCGCCGCCGTGATGGGCTTGCCATCGGTGACCTTCGCAAAGTCGATCGAGGTCGGAGACGGAACGGTTGCGGTAAAGCGCCAGACCGAATCTGGATTTGATTCGGTCAACTGCCCAACGCCATGTCTCGTCTCGGTTACTGCCGGCGTTGTCGAACCTCGCTACCCATCGTTCAAGGGAATCATGGCGGCAAAGTCGAAGCCGGTCGACGAGGTGACGCTCGCCGACCTTTCAATCGATCCGGCCACGGTCGGCACTGCGGGCGGCGGTCAAGAGATCATCGAGATCGAACAAGCCGAAGCTCGCGAAGCGGGCGAAAAAGTTGTTGACGAGGGCGACGCCCACGAGCGCATCATTGCGTTCCTTGAAGAACTGAAGGTGCTCTAAACATGGGAATCTCATCAATTTGGGTTTACGGAGAAGTTGTCGAAGGCGAGCTTTCAACGCTCACCACCGAGATGCTGGCTAAGGCTCGCGATCTCTCGGATTCGGTCGATGTCGTACTCGGCTCGGCAACGACCGATGCGATCAACCAATCTGCGGGTGCTCACGGCGCCGGCACGGTTCATGCGACAGGCGATCTCGGCTCTGGTCTCCAAGGCGTGCACGTGGCAGCTGCAATCGCAGCGGCCATCGACGCCGGTGTTGGCCCTGACGCACTCCTCGCCGGTACGACCTACGACGGCCGCGATGTGGCTGCTCGATTGTCGGTTGCACTCGATGCGCCGGTGATCAGCAACGTCGTCGACCTCGAAGTTGACGGTGATGCGCTCGTCGGAACCGAACCTGTCTTTGGCGGCACGACAAACGTCAAGACCAAGTTCACCGGCGGCAAGGCACAGATTGCGCTCGTTCGACCAAAGTCGTTCGCAGCCGAAGAAACCGGCGGTGGTCCAGCAGCCGCTGCCGACCTTGCAACCGCAGATGTTGGAGCCGCAGGCGCAGCTGAAGTCATCGACCGGTTCGTCGAAGAGAGCGATGGTCCAAAGCTCGACGAAGCTGGCTTTGTCGTCGCTGGTGGCCGTGGTCTCGGCGACGCCGAGAAGTTCTCGATGGTCGAAGAGATGGCCGGCCTCGTCGGTGGCGCTGCAGGTGCCTCCCGAGCGATCGTCGACGCAGGTTGGGTGCCCTACAGCTCCCAGGTTGGACAGACTGGCAAGGTCGTCAAGCCCGACGTCTACCTGGCACTCGGAATCTCTGGCGCCACCCAGCACCTCGTTGGCATGAAGGGCTCAAAGCACATCATCGCCATCAACAAAGATGAGGAAGCACCCATCTTCGGCGTAGCCGACCTCGGCATTGTCGGCGACGTGCACAGCGTCATGCCAAAGCTCATCGAAGCACTTAAAGCACGCGGCTAACAAAGCTCCCAAGAGCTGTAAGAGCCCCCGGCTAAGGCCGGGGGCTTTTGCGTTTTCCTTTGACCGCGCCGAGCTGCGCTCCCTTCGGCGCGGGCCAAGCACGCGCTGAGTCGCGCTCCCTTCGGCGCTGGCCACGCACGATCTCGCCTCGGGTTCCGCTTCGCTTCACCAAAGTCGGCTTCGATCGCACACGCCCATCACCTTCGGCATCGCCCCTCAGCGCTCTGACCTGTCACCTCCGGCATCGCACCTCAGCGCTGCCGAGGCCCCGGCTTGGCCGTGGCAGGAAAGCCCTCGTCCCCTCCACGCCTAAATCGCGACTACCGGCGGATTTGGGGTCAGACCCCAAATCCGCCGGTAGATGTGAACAGTCCTTGGCTACAAGGGCGAAAGCACCGGCTCCGCCGGACCGCCTCCGTGGCACTGGAACGGTCCCCGAAGGGGATGAGTCTGATTTGCGAGATTGGCATAATCGGGGCCGGAGGCCCTACCAATCGAAGGAAATCAGACCATGGGCCAGGGGTAGCGGCGGCCGGTTGGGTCGGTTGGGAAGACGCCAGCGTGGAGGAGCGAACGGGCTCTCGTGAGGACGGCGTCGCGTTCGAATGGATTGAGGAGCGCTGCTAATTCATCGCAGATGCCATCATCGAGGAAGGTGGTCAAGCTTTCGGTTATCGACTCGGGGAGGTCGTCGCCGGCGAAGTCCCAGATGACCGTTCGGAGCTTGAACTCTTGATGGAAGCTCAGGCCGTTATCGATCGCCCAAAGTTCGCCGTCTTCGCCGAGCAGCACGTGTCCTGATTTTCGATCCGTGTTGTTCGCAACGAAGTCAAACGCACAGATTTCTTTGAACACCGGGTGGAAGGATTCGTCTTCCAACATCGTGAAGTAGTGCTCTTCGAAGACCGTTGGGATGAACAGTTGCAGGGAACCAATTCCGAGCGGACCCTCGACCTCTGCGGTTGGCGGGACCGAGCCCCACCCCAGCTGTTGTGACAGGTGAAACGCGCCGACTTCGCGGCGGTAGAGCGACCCGGGGAAGTCCCAGAGCGGTTGCTCGCCAGCTTCGGGCTTGTAGATCGCTTGGGCGGGTACGTCATCGTCGACGGTCAGATCGACGAGAAACGTTCCGTTCGAGCTGTATGGCATACGCCCCAGGATCTCGATTTCGGAACTGGACAGGATCGCCAGGGCCTCCTCGGTCGTGAGTGGGCCGCGGGACCGAAACGGGCTCTCAGGCTCCTCTTCTGTCACCTCGGAACTCCGGTCACGGTTAGTTCCAGCAAGGACAGAAGCCATCTTCGCCGTAGTTGAGCGGGCGCGAACACCACGCACACGGAGGGCGGCCCGCGCCGACGACTTCGCGGGCTCTTTCGATGAAGGCGAGGGTCTGCGCCCGGCCTAAGAGAAACGTCGCCGTCGCCGCATTTTCGAGGTCGGGGTCTTCGACGACCTCCTCGGCCATCACCACGATGTTGTCCGAGCCGTTGTCATACATCGCGCCCATTGCGCCTACAGCCCACATTGGCTCGACCGGTTCGGCGAGCTGAGGTGCACTCGTCCATTCCGTTGCGTCGATCTCTGGCAGGTCGGCGAGAAGGTTCGAAAGATGGTCGGCCATAGCGCTCACCTGCTGCTTTTCGAGCTTGAGCGAAACGGTGCGACCGTCGGCGGTCGCCTGAAGAAAGAAGGTTCGCTGCCCCTTCGGGCCAACGGTTCCCGTCGTGAACGAATCGACATGGCCAATTTCAAAGTCCATGAGCTTGCCCTAGCTCGGGACCAACGCAGCGAGGTCATCGCCGGTCGAATTGATCGCGAGCACGATCGGGCCGTTCATGGTGTACATCACCGCGCTCACCGAGCACGGCGAGATGACGATGCGTTGGAACAAGTCGAGCGGTGTCCCGACCGCATCGGCGACCGCGGCTTTGATCGTGTCGGCGTGGGAGACCGCAACGATCGTCTCGCCCGGGTGCTTTCCCACGAGTTCGGTGATCGCTCCGGTCATTCGAGTCTGCATTTCTGAAAAGGACTCGCCGCGCGGGAAACGGAATCCGCTCGGATAATTCTGCACGGTCGTCCACTCGGGCAGCTTGCGAAGCGACGAAAGGTTCTTACCCGTCCACGTACCAAAGTCGGCTTCGATCAAACCCCTATGCGTCCTGACGCGCAGCTTGCAGGCCTTCGCAATCGGGGCGGCGGTTTCCTGGGTGCGTTCCATCGGCGACGAGTAGATCGCTTTCACGCCATTGAGCGCGGCGATACGCTGCCCGACGGCTTCGGCTTGGCGAACACCCCGCTCAGCGAGGTGCAGGCCCGGCGCTCGCCCGGGAAGCTTCTTTCCGGTCGTTGGAGTCTGGCCGTGCCGGACAAACAAGACGACCGTTGGTTTGGGCGGATTCTTCTTTGGCATTGCATTTCACGCTAGCGCCACTACGTTGCGTCCGATGGCCCTACGTAGCGTGAACTTAGAAATTGAAGCCTGCCACCTCTGCCCGCGCCTCGTGGAATGGCGAGAAAGGGTGGCAGAAGAAAAGCGGGCGGCGTACCGAGACGAACGGTATTGGGGTAAGCCGGTCACCGGGTTTGGGGACCCGAAGGCGGCGATTGCGGTCGTTGGTCTCGCCCCGGCAGCCCACGGCGCTAACCGGACTGGCCGCATGTTCACCGGCGACCGGTCCGGCGATTGGCTCTATGGCGGCCTCTACCGCGCTGGGCTTGCCAACCAACCAGAAGCAACGGGGGTCGATGACGGTCTCGAGCTCTCCAACGTTTGGGTGACGAGCGCCGTGAAGTGCGCACCTCCCGACAACAAACCGACCGCCACCGAACAAAACACGTGTCGGTCATTTCTCACCAGAGAACTCGAAGCGCTTCCCAACCTGTGCGTCATTGTGACCCTCGGCGGCATCGGAACAACCGCGGTTGCCCGGCACTTTGATATCTCACCCCGACCCAAGTTCGGCCACGGCGTGGAGGTGGAGATATCGGACCGGCTCACACTCCTGTGCAGCTATCACGTGAGCCAACAAAACACGTTCACCGGCCGATTGACCGAACCGATGCTCGATGACATCTTTTCGAGAGCAAAGAAGCTCGCCGCGATCCGCTAGCATTCCCATCTATGTCTCGATCACTTCGACTCACCCTTGTCGCATTTGGCCTCGCACTCGCAGCGTGCACGAGCGAAGGCGTCCCGAGTAGCTTCGCCGACCAAGGCGGGCGCGTCGAGCGCCAGTTCGTCAGCGCCTGCGAAGCCGCCCAAGACGGCGACGACGCCAGCGAGTTCTGCCAGTGCGCGTTCTACACCGCCGCCTCTGAACTTGGCTTCAACGATTTTGTCGAACTCGATGAGCTACTGCGTGAGAACCCCGAGAGCCTCTCGCTCGAACAGCGTCAACTCTTCGACGGCGTGTCGCTTCCATGCTCGTTCAGCGAAGCTGACGTACCTAGTTAATCCACACCGTTTGGTCTGTCCGGGCCGGTGGGCGTGTCTTACTGGGCCGGTCGGCGTGATAGCTGGGGCCTAAGCGCCGCCGTCGATTGCGTCTAGGCCGCTGAGGCCGTCGTCGAAAGCCCCCATGGCCTCTGGGCCGAGCGCCGTGATGATCTGGCGGGCCTGTTCGCGATGGCGTCCAACGAGCTCCCACATCTCTGCGATACGAGTGCGCTCCTCGTTGAGCGCACGCTCTTCGGCCCGAAGGCGCTTCGCAAGTTCGTCGAGGTGAATGCGCTCTGCGTCGAGACGTCGCTTCTCCTCACTGTTGTCGGCACGCAATGAATCAAGGCGGCCGCTCTCGGCGGCGATCTCGGTCTGTTTGCGGTCGAACTCGAGCTGATTGGTGTTCAGCGTTTCGCGGCGGTCATTGACGATCGCCATGAGCTTGCGGAGCTCAGCCTCTTCGCCCTTAATGACCTCACGCCGACTATTTACCTCGGCCCGCACGTTGCTCAGCTGAGCGAGCTCAGCGGTGGTGTGGCTCTCGGCATCTTCAAAGTCTGTTTGCTGGGTAGCGAGGAGTTCGAGCTTTTCGTCGAGGACGCCTCGATCCCGCTCATACTGCGCTGCACGTTCGTCGAGGATGTCGCCCTCCTCATCGAGCTGACGGCGACGCTCGGTCAGTTGGTGTTGCTGGCGGGCAACGAACTCGGCCTGCTGGCCGAGCTGTCGGCGCTGCTCGGCGAGCGCTTCCTTCTGCTCGATAAGCAACGCTTGCTCGGCCTCGATGTGCTCGCGCTGTTCGATCGACATGTTCCGCTGATCTTCGAGCTCGGCAGATGAACCAGCGAGCTGCGCCTTCTCAAAGTCGATCTGGGCGCGTTGATGAGAGAGCAGCGCAGCGTCGTCGTCGAGTTGCTGGCGTTCAGAATCGAGCATCTCCATCTGAGTTCGTAGTTCGTCGAGTTCGGCTTCGCTCTCGACGAGCTGTGCCCGCTGCTCCTCAAGGGCGGCCTGACGATCTTCGAGTTCGCTCGACCGAGTCTCGAGCGAGTTCGTGTCGGTTTCGAGTTGGGCCTGACGTGCAGCGAGCGCCCGCTCGTCTGCAACGACGACCGCCTCTGCCGATTCGAGTGCAGCCGTGCGCTCCTCGAGGGCTGTGGCGGCTTGGGTGACGTCGGCGTCTTGACCAGCGATCTCGTCTCGCTTTTTGTTGAGCTCGGCGGTCCGTGCGTTGATCTCTTCTTCATCTTTGGCCAGAGACTTCTTCAGACGCTTTACCGCCTTCTTTCGCTTCTCTACCTCGGCCTCGTCGAGAAGCACCCCGCTCGCGTCTTCCTTGCCGCCCGAGTCTGACGCGATGGATTTCAGCGCCTCGACCTCACCTGTTGCATTTGCGACTTCAACGCGCAACTCTTCGAGTTCGGAAAGCTCAGCTTCGAGCTTCTCACGCTCGGCCTTCGCTTCAGCTCGCGCCGCCTTTGCTTCGCTCAGGTTCGCGGACTCATCTGCAGTTTCATCGCGCAGCTGCTTCTTCTCAGCATCGAGCTCATCGGTTCGGCGCTCGAGCTCTTTTGTGCGCTTCTCGAGCTGCACTCGGTCATAATCGAGCGTGGCGCGCAGCTCTCGGAGTTCGGTCGTTTGCTGCTCAATCGCGGCGCGTTCCGCGGCCAGCTCGTCAGCGTTTTCTTCAGCATCTGCGCTCGTCGTTGCGTCGCCTTCGACCCGCATTTTCGAAAGCGCGCCGCGGCGGCTGCTGAGGTCGTTCTCGGCCTCGATCAGTTGCGCCCGGTAATCATCGACTTCGTAGCGGCGTTGCTCGACTTCGGCGGCGAGGTCGTTGAGTTGGCGACGTCCCTCCTCGATTCGGGCAAGCTCGGCCCGCTGTTCGCCTTGGGTTCGTTCGATCTGCTCACGAAGCTTGTCGAGCTGCTTGCGACGGGTGACGAGCAGCTCTTCTTCCGCGTCGAGTGACGCTGCCGAGCGATCGATGCGGGTGCGCCGAAGGTCCTCGGACGGATCATCCTTTGCGTTGTTGTCTTCTGATGTCGAGTCAGACATGAAAGGTTCCTTGATGCCGAGAATCCTCTCGGCCCATTAACTATCTGTGTACCTGATTTAATCGGCTGTTGACGGGTTTTCTGAAACTGGAGGAGTGGTCAAATCAATGTCGGCGGCTGTCACGTCGTTCTCGGTGAGGTCGATGAATTCGGCGTTGGCAACCCGCTCATCGGGTGCGAGTGAATCGACGAGCTGGGCCGATGTCTCGCGGTGTTGCTCCATGAGGCTCCACATCTGTTCGATGCGGGTCCGCTCGGCGACGAGCGCTTTGCGTCGCTCTTCGATTTCTTTTCGGTCGTCGTCGAGTTCGAGTCGGGATTCTTCGAGACGCTGCGCGGTCTGGTTTTGAGTGCGCTGACGAAGCTCGAGTGCTGCGGCGGCTTCGTCGAGGTCGGCCTCGTTCGATGACAGCGTCTTGGTGCGCATATCGATCGTCGCTGACTGCTTGCGCAGGGACTCGGCCCGGCTCTGCACGTCGCTGAGTAACTTGCGTTGTGAGCTTCGTTGACGTTCGCTCTCGACCTGGTCTTCGGTAACCGCGCGGTACTCGGCATCGACCATTTCTCGATCGGCTTCGAGTGCAGCGCGACGCTGCTCGAGTTGCAGCGTTGCTTCTTGGAGGCCCACCCGCTCGTCGGTGAGTGCTCGGCGCCGCTCGGCAAGGCGGGCAACGTCGGCGTCGAGCGTTTCGTTCTCGGCATCGAGGTCGAGCTCTCGGGCCCGGACTGCCGCGTCGGCGACGAGAAGTCGCTCGCGTTGCTCGGCGAGCGACTTGCGCTGCACCGCAACGTCATGGCGTTCGCTCTCGAGTTGGTTTCGCTCCAGGTTGAGCTGTTCGGTTGTCATCGACACTTCTTCTTCGGCGCCAGCAAGTCGCGCCTTTTCGATCGACAGTTCTTCACGGCGGTTCTGAAGCGCAATCAGTTCGTCATCGACCTCGCGCCGTTCGTTCTCCAAGCGCGAGATGAGGCGCTCAGCCTCTTCGAGCTGGGCTCGGTCTTGTTCGATCTGTGCCATACGGTCGATCATCTCGTGCCGCTGGACGTTGTAGTTGTGCTCACGCTCGGCGATTTGTGCTTCGTGCGCGGCCAGGGTTTCGAGACGGGCGTCAAGTTCCTCAGCGCTTTGCAGGATCACGGCATCGAGCTCTTCGAGTTCTGCCTCGGCCTCGGCCTGGTTCTCTCGGCGGGCACGAAGAACTTCGTCCCGAGAATCGAGTCGGCTGGCTTCGGCCTCTAGGTCCTCCGCACGACTCTCGAGGGTGTGGTGGAGTTGTTCGAGCTCGGCAACACGGGCGGTCAGGACCGTCTGTTGATCATCGAGGACGCCGTTGAGGCGCTTGAGCTCGCGCTCACGGTCGTCGAGGATCGAGCCGCGTTCGGCCGCCCGATTCTCGCGGTCTTCGAGGTCGGCCTGGCTCGTTCGTAACATTGCAGTGCGCGAGTCGAGTCCGGCTTGTTCTGCTTCGAGCCAACTGCGTTCGAGGTCGACTTCGGCTTGCCACGCCCGGTTGGATTCGACCGCTTCGGCGAGCTCGGCGCGCTGGCCTTCTAGTGCGGCCCGCTTTGCTGCGATCGTGGCTTGTTCATCGTCGAGTTCGGCGAGTAGCGCTTCGTCTTCTGCGATCTGTGCTCTCGTTGCATCGATGGCGGTACGGCGCATCGCCAATTCTTCGTCGATCGAGTCGAGTTCTGCGGTTTGGGCAGCGAGTTCGGCTTGGCGAGCGTTGACCATCTCGATGGTGATCCGGCGTTCGTCGAGCTCGTCCTCGAGCTGGTCGATCTCCTCGGATTGTGCGGCCAGAACCACACGTTCGGCCTCGATATCGTCGCGTTCGACGTCGAGTTCGGCGCGTGCCCCAGCGAGCTGATCTGCTTCAGCGGCGAGGCCGAGGCGGCGGCGCTCAAGATCTTCGGCCGCGCTATCGAGTTCGCGCTGCTGTTCTTCGATCGACCGGCTGCGTAATGCAGCGAGGTCCTCTGCCGCGGTGAATTCGGCGGCGCTTTCGCTACGAAGTCGTTCGGCTTCTACCCGCTGGGCCTCGCGCTGTTGTTCCACTGCGTCGCGTTGGTTGCTCACTTCGGCACGAAGTGCGCGGAGTTCGTGCTCGGCCTCGTCGATCGCTTCGCGCTTGGCGCCGAGTTCGGCCTCGCGGGCGGTCAGCGCCTTACGCTGGTTGTCGATGTCGGTCTCTTGGAGACGGATGTCGGTTTCGGCGAGTTCGAGTTCGGCGATTCGGCGAGCGTGACCAATCTCGACCTCGTCGAGTTCCTGGGCTTCGGCGGCGATTTTCTTGCGCTGGTCAGCAAGTCGCTCGGAGCGAGTCCCAATCTCGGAGGTTCGAGCAGCGAGCAGAGCCTCTTCCTCTGCGAGGTCGGCATTGAGGTCTTCGAGTTCCTGACTGCGTTCGCGAAGCTCGCCGAGGCGCTGTTCGAGTTCGAGCTCTTCTCGTCTTGCCGTGCCCTCTTGGAATCCGAGGTCTTCGAATTGTTTCTTCAGTCGTTCTCGTTGCTCGATGAGTACTTGTTCTTCGTCGCGCAGTTCGTTGCGAGCGTGTTCGATTCGTCCCCGCTCGATATGCAGTGCCTCGAGTTCGGCACTTTGCATCTGGGTGGAGTCTGCTGCTTCTTCGACTTGGCGTTCGAGGCTTTCTACCTGCGCGTTAAGCGATGCGTTGAGGTCGGCGAGTTCGGCTTCTTTTGCGTGGAGCTTGGAGAGTTCGAGGTCGAGCGCAACCTTGCGTCGGTGTTGTTCGCGCTGGGTCGTGTCGAGTTCGTCTCGTTGACGCTCGAGGTCGAGTCGGAACGCACGGAGCTCACCAGCGAACTCGACGAGCGATTCGCGCTCTCGAATGAGTTGTTCGCTTCGGTCCTCAACCACCGGCGTGCGCCAGCGATCGGCACCCGGGAACCGTGACTGGGCGCGCGTTTCTTCGGTGTTTTCCCACCTTGTTTGATCGCCTTGTTCAGACGGATCGCTACCTGACATCCCTACTCCGGACTCGTTGGTGCAGCCGCACCAAACCCTGAGAGTACAAACGACTTTGGCAGAACACCAAAACACGATTTTGTGCGGCATTTCTAGTGTAGTCGATCGGTGTTGCGCCCTCGGCAGTGTTGTGGTTCAAGACATCGGAAACATTTTGTTCTGGACATAGGAAACAATCGGGTTGGCATCGTGGGTGATGTCAAAGGCGCGAGCGATCATCATGTCGGTGACTGTGGAGGGCATCTCACAGTCTGAAGCAGCGAGGCGTTTCGGGGTTTCGCGCAGCTGGGTCTCCAAGCTGATGGCCCGCTACCGAACCGAGGGCGAAGCCGCGTTCGAACCTAAATCACGGAGACCCCATACCTCACCAACGAGTGTTGCAGATGTCGTGAACCAACAGATAGTGAACCTGCGCGTCGACCTCACCAAACAAGGCTTAGATGCCGGGCCGCACACGATCCAATGGCACCTCAAACACCACCACAACATCACTGTGTCAGTGTCGACAATCCGACGCCGCCTGCTCGCTGCCGGACTGATCGAGCCAGAGCCGAAGAAACGGCCCAAGAACACGTACATGCGTTTCGAAGCAGCACTCCCGAACGAAACATGGCAATCCGACTTCACCCACATATGGCTCGCTGATGGCACCGATACCGAAACAATTACGTGGCTCGATGACCACTCCCGCTACGCACTCCACGTTTCGGCCCATCGGCGAATAACCGGCAACATCGTCCGCGACACATTCAACGAAACCGCTGAAACCAATGGGTTCCCAGCATCGGTCCTCACCGACAACGGACTCGTTTACACAACCCGGTTCGCGGGCGGGAAAGGCGGACGCAACCAACTCGAGACCCGACTCGCAGACCTGGGCATCACCCAAAAACACACACGACCAAACCACCCGACAACGACCGGCAAAGTTGAACGCTTCCAACAAACCATGAAGAAATGGCTCACCGCACGGCCACCCGCCAACACCATCACCGAACTCCAACAACTCACCGACGAGTTCGTCGATATCTACAACCACCAACGAGCCCACACCGCCATCGGCAAAGTCCCACCCGTCATTGCCTACAACCGGCTACCCAAAGACGCCCCGCACGACCAAGGAGCCGGAAACCACTACCGAATCCGCCACGACAAGATCGACAAAACCGGGGCAGTGTCGCTCCGACGAGCCGGCCGCATGCACCACATCGGGATCGGCCGAGCCCACAAACACCAACCCGTCATCCTCATCATCGACGACCTCGACATACGCGTCGTCAACAAGACCACCGGAGAACTCCTCCGACACCTCACACTCAACCCCGAAACCGGCTACCAACCACGCTTCAAAAAATGAGGAAACCCCCGAACCGCAGGTTCGAGGGTTTCCGATGTCCTGAGACATCACATTGCGCCCTCGGCAGGATTCGAACCTGCGCTCACGGCTCCGGAGGCCGATGCTCTATCCCCTGAGCTACGAGGGCTTGCCGAGTGATACTACCGGGCGAGAAGCGCTGACGGCTCGTCGCGGTCATCCTGTTCGCCGTTAGCCGTGTCCACCGTTAGAGTTGCCCTCCATGATCGACCAACAGCTTCGTCGCGCGCTCACCCTTGTCGGGGAGGCCGAAGGACTCGACGTTCCTGACAACTTTGGCCTTGAACAGCCTGCGAACCGCGAGCACGGCGATTGGTCGTCGAATCTGGCACTCGCAACGTCGAAACAGGTCGGCGGCAACCCCCGTGATTTGGCTGGTCGTCTCGTCGAACGACTCGAGGCCGAAGCGCTCGATCACGTCACGAAGATCGAAATTGCCGGTCCTGGGTTCATCAACTTTCACCTCGCCCCGACGTGGCTCCACGATGTTCTCGGCCACGTCATCGAAGTCGGCGAGGACGGCTTTGGCGCGAGTACTGCCAATGAGGGCAAGACGATCAACGTCGAGTTTGTATCGGCGAACCCGACCGGGCCACTTCACGCGGGCCACGGCAGGGGAGCGGTGTACGGCGATGCGCTGGCGCGCCTGCTCGAATGGACGGGCTACGACGTTATTCGTGAGACCTACATCAACGACCGCGGTGTGCAGATGCAGACCTACGGGTCGTCACTCGCTGCTCGCAAAGCTGGCCGCGAGCCCGACGAGGGTGGATACATGGGTGAGTACATCACCGAGTGGGCCGCCGAGATGCCAGACGACGCCGACCCGATCGAATGGGGTTATGCGCGTGCGATTCAGGATCAGCAAGAGGTTCTTGCCTCGCTCAACATTTCGTTCGATGTGTGGTTCAGCGAGCGGTCGCTTGTCGATGACGGCAAGCTCGACACCGCGCTCGATCGTCTGCGCGACCGGGAGATGGTCTTTGACGATGATGGTGCTACGTGGCTGCGCAGCACCGATTTCGGTGACGACAAAGATCGCGTGCTCGTGAAATCCGATGGGCAGTACACGTACCTGACTCCCGACATTGCGTACCACGACGACAAGTTCGCTCGAGCTGGCGAGTTGGTGAACGTCTGGGGCGCCGATCACCACGGTTATGTGCCTCGCATGAAGGCTGCGATGGAGATGCTCGGTCACGACCGAGACGCACTCGATGTGCAGATCACTCAGATGGTCAAGCTCATGCGCGATGGCGAAGAGGTCAAGTTGTCGAAGCGTGCTGGCGATATCGAGTTGCTTCGCGATCTCGTCGACGAGGTCGGTGTCGATGCGGCGCGCTTTACCTACCTGTTGCATTCGATCGATAGCCAGCAGACATTCGACCTGGCGCTCGCAGCCTCTCAGGCGAAGGACAATCCGGTCTTCAACACCCAGTACGCGCACGCTCGTATCCGGCGGGTGCAGACCAAAGTCGCCGAAGCCGGAATCGAACGGGCTCCGCTTTCCGAGGTCGATCTCAGCGTGCTTACCCACGATCGCGAGATCGAGATCCTCCGCGCGCTCTTCAGTATCTCCGACGTGGTCGAAATTGCCGCTCGCGAGCGCTCGCCACATCGTGTCGTTGGGTGGGTGCG
>CALHXU010000036.1 GCA_938040365.1 uncultured Acidimicrobiales bacterium | reverse complement strand
CAGAGCTGTCGTCGGACGACTCTTCTGGGGCCATCGCCGTCTTGATGATCAAATCGACGATCTCGGCCTTGCGAGCCTTCGATGGCGGCTTTGAACCCAGCGCCGTTGCAATAGTGATTAGTTCATCGCGGTCTTTGCGCTCGAGCGTCGACCGGCGAAGTTCCGTGGCTTCCACGACTACCTCTTCGTTTGTAAGCGAACCTTTTCGCTGATGGTGCTTGTGAGGCCAGCCCCGAAGAGGCTGCCCTAACCTGAGACTTCAGGCGCCAAGCAACCGTCAGGGTAGCTGGTTTGTTCGACCGATGACTATTGCGCTTCGACGAAATCTTGAACGGTCGAAAGGTCGTTCGGGAGAATCTCGAAGCGTTCCTTGCGTTCGTAGAGGTCGGCGAGATGTTTTGGAAGTGGCGGACGCAGCCCCGTCGCCTCTTCCACCGCGTCAGGAAACTTCGCCGGGTGGGCCGTGGCCATCACGATCTGTTTCGCTCGCGAACCCGCTTTGCTTGCAAGCTCTCGACGGGCTGCGCCGACACCGACGGCTGTGTGTGGGTCGAGGAGTATCCCGTCCTTGTCGTAGGTCGCTTCGATGACCTCGAGTGTTTCAGAATCGGTCAGGCTTTCACCCGACCACCCGGCCGTCATCTCAGTTACGACCTCGTCGGGAAAGGCAACCTCGCCGCTCGCACGGAACTGTGCCATCAGTTCGGCGACTCGGGTTCCTTCATTGTCGAGGAGTTCGTAGATCAACCGTTCGAGGTTGCTGCTCACCTGAATGTCCATGCTCGGCGAGAGCGACGGTTCGACCTCCCCAATCGTCATCGACCCCGACGTGAAGAACTGCGTCAAGATGTCGTTGCGGTTGCTCGCCACCACAAACCGGTCGATCGCCGCACCAGTGCGTTGGGCGACGCGTCCGGCAAATACGTTGCCGAAGTTGCCCGTGGGCACGGTGACCGTGATGGGTTGGCCATCGACCACAGCCGACTTGGACACCGCCCAGTGGTAGTACACGACCTGGGCCATAACACGCGCCCAGTTGATCGAGTTGACTGCACCGAGCTTGACCCGCTCCCGGAACGCAACGTCGGCGAACATTGCTTTGACGATGTCTTGGCAGTCGTCGAAGGTGCCCTCGATCGCAACGTTGTAGACGTTTGGGGCGTCGACGGTCGTCATCTGGCGGCGCTGCACCTGGCTGGTTCGCTCGTGGGGATGCAGGATAAAGATGTCAACGTTTTCGCGATCTCGAAACGCTTCGATCGCTGCCGAGCCGGTGTCGCCAGATGTTGCACCGACGATGGTCGTCCGGGTGCCGCGTTGGGCGAGTTCGTAGTCGAAGAGACGGCCGAGCATCTGCATGGCAACGTCTTTGAACGCAAGCGTCGGGCCGTGGAAAAGCTCGACGAGTTCGATCCCGTCTGACAGCTCGCGAATCGGAATCACATCGGCGTCGGTGAAGGTCCCATACGCGTCGACACAAAGGGCATCGAAGGTGTCTCGCGGAATCGCGCCTTCGACGAATGGCCACATGACCTCGGCGGCAAACGCGCTATACGGAAGCGAGGGGTCGACCGAGATCGTTCCCGGCCAATTGGTCGGAACGTACAGACCACCGTCGGGAGCGAGCCCGCTGAGGAGCACATCGGCAAAGGAGAGTTCGGGTGATGCGCCGCGGGTACTCGAGTACGTGGTCATTTGTTGGGTCATTGCTAGTCGGCCACCACGCGCATGACCTGGCCGACGTTCTTGACCGTATCGAGGCCCTCGAGATCGTCGAGAACGTCGCGCAGGTTGCGTTCGACCGCGACATGGGTGATGAATACCAGTCGCGCCGAACCATCGTCGGCGTTCTCTTGTTCCATCGATCCAATCGAGACGCCTCGTTCTCCAAAGACGCTTGCGATCTCGGCGAGCACTCCTGGCTGATCGAGCGCGTCGACGCTGAGGTAGAACGCCGACTTGATGTCATCGATCGAGCGGATGTTCGCAGGAGGCAGATCACCGAGCTTGCTGTGGTAGCCCGACCGAAGGTTGATCGCTGCATTCACCGCATCGCCGACCATCATCGCAGCCGTTGGGTGACCACCTGCACCGCGGCCGTAGAACATGACCTGATCGATGCCTGAGCCTTCTACAAACACGGCGTTAAAACTGTCGCGGACCGATGCGAGCGGATGATCGCTCGGAACCATCGATGGATGGACGCGTGCAGCGATCGAGCCGTCGGCGTTCTTTTCGACAATGCCGAGCAGCTTGATTACGTAGCCAAGGCGTTGTGCGTTGGAGATGTCGGCGGAAGTCACCCCTTCGATGCCTTCGATATGCACATCGCCGGCTCGCACTGCTTCGCCGAATGCGAGGGTTGCGATGATCGCGGCCTTCGAACCGGCGTCGAACCCGCCCACGTCGGCTGTTGGGTCGGCTTCGGCGAAGCCAAGGCGTTGGGCCTCAGCGAGCACCTCTGCGTAGTCGGCGCCTTCTTCGGTCATTTTGGTGAGCATGTAGTTGGTGGTGCCGTTCAGGATGCCCATCACGCGGCTGATGTTCTCGCCTACGAGCGACTGGCGCAGCGCACGAATGAACGGCAACCCAGCAGCGACCGACGCTTCGAGGTCGAGGTCGATCCCAGCGTCGTTTGCTGCAGCGAATAGCTCGGGCATGTGCAGTGCGAGCAGTTCCTTGTTCGCCGTCACGACCGGCTTGCCGGCGGCGAACGCGGCGAGCACGAGGTCCTTCGTGTGGTCGACCCCGCCCATTGTCTCAACGACGATGTCGATCGACGGATCGTTGACGAGCGCTTCAGCATCGTCGGACAGCAAGCTCGGGTCGACCCCTTCGCGAGTCTTCGACATATCGCGTACGGCGACCTTGCCAATCTCGAGCGAAAGTCCGGTGCGGCGCGCAATCTCGTCGGCCCGCTCCTGGATCAACTGACAAAACGACGTGCCGACGGTTCCACAACCAAGCACACCGAGTCGCACGGTCTGAGTTTCATTCATGGCTGGAAATCTATCGCTGGTGCGATGATTCCCCTGTTTCCGCTCGCCCGAGGGCGAGAGGTCCGTCTGGCGGCAGGATGAAATCGCATCTTGTGCTTTTCGATATATTTCGATACTTTCAATTATATGCAGATGCAGAACATGTCTTTCCCAAGTCAGCGAGAAGCGCACGCTTCGGCCGACACAGCATCGATGCGGCTCATCACGCTGCTCGGCACGGGAAGTACCAGCAGCGTCTTTCTCGCAGAGCACTCTGCCTCGCCGAGGCGAGCCGGATCGGCAGAGACCTCGACCGAAGTAGCGGTCAAAGTCCCTCGACCAGGCGTGTCACTCGAGCGGGAGGCCCGTGCACTGCGGAAGTTTTCGCACCCCAACATCATCGAGCTCATCGAAGATCGCACCGCGACGAACGGCTCACTCGTCTTGGGGCTCTGTTCTGGCGGCACCCTCGAAGACGTTCTCGCTGAGGGCAAGATCACCGTGAACGACCTGCGACGGCTCGTTACCGAGGTCGCCGAGGCACTGTTCGTCATTCACGAATCCCGATGGATCCACGGCGATGTCAACCCCAGCAACATTGGACTCCGGAGAAACTCAGCCGCGGTCCTCATCGACTTTGGCACGTGCCGCCCAGCGACCGACCAGGCGCCATCGCAGCTGACCGAGGAATTCGCAGGTCGCCCAACGGCGACCACACCGACCCTCGACGTGCGCTCGCTCGCCGCTACTGCGCGAACGGCGCTGAGCTCGGCACCCCTCTTTGCATCATCAACTCCTGGAGCGATCGAAGAAGCGGTCGATCCAGAGGCGCACCTGATCGACCCCCTCATCGCGACGTTGACCGACTTCATTACACGCGGAGATTCTGGCGCCGAGCTCACCCTCGACGAACTCATTGCCATCTTCGGGGTGGCCCCTTACTCGGCTCAGGCACGTGAGAGCTCGGCGCCCGAGACCTCAGCATCCGGGACCAGAGTGGCTTCGGTGCCACCCGAGCCGATCCCTGATGCACCACTGCCAGCACAACCGCAGCGGTCTGGCGGCGGCATTCCGCGCGGACCGCGGACTCGCAACTTTGGCCCCGGGTCAGGCGGCGATGATGACGTCGAAGCCATCCATGAGTCTCAACAACGGCTCCCCGATCGGCCAGTCCTTCTGGGCGCAGCGTTTGTCGCAATGCTCCTCGTCGGCTTTCTTGTGGGGATCGAGGTCCGAGGTGCACAAGATGGCGCTCTACCGGAAACGTCGGCTCACCAGCCACTGCCCGACGCAACGCCGACGACCCACCTTCGGGCCGACGCAACACTCGCCGCTGCAGATGCCGAGTGGTTGAGCGATCGTGGTTCGCTGCACATTCTTCGTGACGGAACCCCGACCACCTTCGTCGCGGGTGTTGCCGGTGATCAGGGAGCGATCGCCGATTGGGATTGCGACGGCGTCGAAACCTTGGGGGTGTTTCGGCCATCGACCGGAGCCTGGTTCACATTTACCGACTGGTCAGAGAACGCCGTATCGACCTCGGAAATGCTCACCGAACCTGGATACACGGAGGGGCAACTCATCGTTGCGATCGATGACGCCGGCTGCGGTCGTCCCCTGCTGGACGCCGCAAATTCTTAGCGCCGCCGAGAGATCAAATCGGTGATTCGTCCAATTGGGTCAGCCCCCTCGGGGAGGCCAACGCTCAACGCATAGCTCGGACGTTCGCCCATTGGGAGCGCCTTAAACGTCGTGACCTGCAGGGCCGTTTCTCGGTCTTCAACATCTTCGACGTGGTAGGCCTCGAGCGCCTCACGGTCGCTGCGGTCAACCCACGAATTGGCGTAGAACGAAAGTCCTTCGGGAAGCGCCAATCCAAGTGTGTCCGAAACAATGCGGGCAGCGTGACGAACAACAGCAGTTCCCTGCCAACGTTCGACAGCGTCGCTGAAGCGATCGCCGTCAAAGCTCGGACGATCGCCAGCTACGACGAGCCGTGCGAGGTCGCGCACGCTCGAAAGGTCAGGTTCGACGGTGCCGAGCGCGAGCCGGTAGCACGCGTGCAGAACGCTGTCGGTCGGATCCAAGACGGGGACGTGAACGCCGGCCAGTTTGATCACCCGCTGCAAGACGAACAGGTCATTCGGCTTCATCGTGACCCCGAAGGCACCAGGGCAGAAGGTCCGATGGACATGGACGTCCACACCGCTAGAGGAAAGCGTAACTTTGTCTCCGAACCGGCGATCGAAGCCCGGCCGGACTTGTGACTGTGGCCGGGTGGCTCCCTCGGATTGCAGAAGCTGGATTGTCTTTTCGATGTCGTTCGCCATGACGAGAATCGATACGTCGTCGAAGGATCGGAGCGCAGGATCGTCATAACCCGAGTGCGCAATGGCCACTCCATCGAGGACCCGATGAGCAATTCCGGCGGTGGTCAGCAGATTCGACGTGCCAACGGCGACAACTTCGGCCGACATTGCATTGGTCATAGCGTCGTCGTGCACGCTGACCAACTGTTCGGCGCCCTCGGGCGGCAAGACCAATCGGTCTTCGATCAGCGCCCGGATGGCAGCGCCGACGATGCGGTTCTGCTCGATCGAGGAAAGGAAAGCTGCAACATCGCCGTCTTGTACCTCGATGACATGGTGGTCGGTCGAGGTGTGATCCGTGTCGTCTGCAAGCCCGTACCTAGCGACTGCCAGCACCGTCTCTTCGACAGAAGTGGTCATGAGGTGACTACCAAACCTTGCGCAGCGAGCGAATCCAATGCGCTGCGCACGCCCGCCTCGATGGTGACCGACGAATCAGAAAACCGTTCGGCGAGGCGCTCAACGAGCTCGTCCACCGTCTTGTGCGTATCGAGCAGATCCCAGATGAGCGGTGCAGATCCAGACAGCTGAGTCGGGCGGTCGAAGTCGAGTCGTTGCACGAGCAGCCGTCCGCCAGCAAGGTTTCGCTCCACGACGGCGACCTTCTGATACATCTCGAAACGAGCGGCTCGGCCGTCCCCATCTCGGTTGCCAAACAGTGAACTCATAACAGCTAAACGTCCCGGGAGAGTAAATCGTTGAGGGTCTCACGACGGACGACGAGGCGTGCATTTCCTTCCGAACAAAAGACGACGGGCGGCCGCGTCACCGCGTTGTAGTTCGAACCCATGGAGTGACCGTAGGCGCCGGTCACCGGAGTTGCCAATAGATCGCCGACCGCGAGCGTCGATGGGACTTGTGCTTCACGGACGAGCACATCGCCAGACTCACAGTGCTTGCCGACAATTCGAACCCGTTGGTCACGTTCCGCGTCTGGGTGCGATGGGGCGAATGCTTCGTAGCCGCTGCCGTAAAGCACCGGCCGCGGATTGTCCGACATGCCTCCATCGACTGCGACGTAGGTGCGAATGCCATCGAGATGTTTGATCGTTCCGACCGTGTAGACCGTGATCGCTGCAGATGCAGCGATCGATCGGCCGGGTTCAGCGGTCACACGGGCCGTCACGCCCGATGCCGACAGTGCGTCGTGGACGACATTTGACCATTCGGAAATACTGAAACTCTCTTCGCCAGCCACATACGGCACGCCGAGGCCACCGCCGACCGACACTTCTTCGAGGCCATACGGTGCGCCGACCGCCGCAATGACCTCTGCCGACTTGGCGAAGGAGTCGACCCGAAAGACCTGAGAACCAATGTGTGCGTGAATCCCCCGAAGGTTCATCGACTCTGAGTTCAGCGCTCGTTCGATCGCGGTCTTTGCGACGCCGGTCGACACGGTAAAGCCAAACTTTGAATCGTCCCGACCAGTGCTGATGAACTCGTGGGTATGTGCCTCGATCCCCGGGGTGATCCGAATGAGGATGTCAGGGGCTGGCAGCCCTTCGGCGTAGAGCGCGTCGAGTCGGTCCATCTCATCGAAGCTGTCGACGATGATCCGGTTGACCCCAGCAGAGACGACGGTGCGCAGCTCGTCGAGAGACTTGTTGTTTCCGTGGAAGATCAGGTGGCGGGCCGGTACCCCTGCGGCGATGGCGATGTGGAACTCGCCCGCGGTCGACACGTCGAGGTCCATCCCCTCTTCGTGGACGAGCTGGGCCATTGCTTTGCAGAGAAATGCCTTGCTGGCATAGGCAACGCCTGGACCAAACGCAGCCACCGCTTCTCGGACTCGACTCCGGAGATGATCCTCGTCGTAGATGAACAACGGCGTCCCAAATTCGGCGGCGAGCTCGCGTACCGAACAGCCACCGATCGACAGCTCGCCATCGCTCCCGATGGCAGCGTTGTCGGGAAGCAGCGCGAAATCGATCGGGTCTGGCGTCGGCGTGTACTCGTCTGCGCCAGCGTTGTCTGCCATCTCAAGAATCCGAATCTGGGTCGTCGTCTACGAGTTCGGCTTCGACCTCTTCGCTCCACATCGATTCGGGTGCGCTGACGCCGAGGCGGCCGAGCGTTGCGGCGAGGCCGATGCGCGCCGCTTCGATCAGCCAGAGCCGAGCTTGCATGCGCTCGGGGCTGACGCCGTCGCCAATCACATAACACTCTTTGTTCTGGTAGAAGCTGTGCACCGCAGACGCGAGTTCGCGCACCCACCCAACGACACGATGTGGCGAGCGCTCGCGAGCGGCAATTTCGACCACGTCGGAGATACTGAAGAGCGCGCGGAGGATCTCGATCTCGCGATCGTGGGTAAGCACGCTGAGATCGACCTCGGAAAGCGGAGCC
>CALHXU010000035.1 GCA_938040365.1 uncultured Acidimicrobiales bacterium | reverse complement strand
TCCCCGCCATGATCGACAAGGTCACGGTTGAAGTCGTAGTACGACGCCTCACCCTTCCATTCGCAGAAGCTTCGCGCTGGTGAGGGGGTCAGGCAGTGGAAGTTAACGTCGTCTCGCGGGATGTAGAAGGCCGGGGGCTGTGATGTTTCGAGCACGCGGAGCGATCGCGATGTCTCAGCGATGACATGGTCGTTGTAGGTGACGGTGATCGAGGCTGATGATGGTTCGACCCGAGGCGGGCGAGGGTAGTCCCATACCGATTCCTGCCCAGGACCGGGCTCAATTCTGGGTGGACGCATCCCGCTAGCTTGGAACGAGCTTGGAGATGAGGACGGACTGTGCCGTGACAAAAGATGACGAGGCGTATGAACGCTATGGACTTGCACTGGTCGACGCGGTCGATGTGGCGATACGGCCTTGGCTTCTCGACGTGCTCGCCGACCGCTTTGGCGGTGACATTCCGCCAGCTTCACAACAACGCGCCCAAGCGGCGGTCGAAGCAGCGGCAACCGAAGCGAATCGGCTCCTCACCGAACTCGCCACCGCCGACCCAGCTATGCCGCTCAGCGGCCCGCTCGAACGTTTGCGCCGCTCGGTGACGCCAGTGACCGATCTTCTGGTCGATGCCCAAGTACCACGGCCACGGCGCGACCCGGTCGACATCGAGATGCGCCCTGACGATCTCTATGCGATCGGCCCGCTTTCCTTCACCGATCTCAGCGCGGAGGTGCACGATGCTGGCATCACATGGGGTGCTGCCAAGGCATACGTCCACACCCAGCGCGTGCGCACGTCGACCGACCAACCGACAATTCAAACGCCTGAATAGGCTTGAATAGAACCGTGCTTCTTCAACGAGCTGACCTTCTTTCCGACCTGAGTCTGAGCGGGTCTACGTTCGCGTCCGCCTACTGCAAGCGCCTCGACGAATGGGTAATGGGCAATGCCCTTGATGCAGACATGCCCGAAGGCGCAGCGCTTGTGGCGGTGGGCGGCTACGGACGCTGCGACATGGCGCCCGAGAGCGACCTCGACATCGTGCTCGTCTATCGCGACGGTGTCGAGATCGCGGATTTTGCCGAGCAGATCTGGTATCCGATTTGGGATTCAGGACTGAAGCTCGGACATCGGGTCGACACCATCGATGGCCTGCTTGCGTTGGCTCGGGTCGACCTCGAGACAGCAACCGCGCTGCTGTCGGCGCGCCTGATCAGCGGTGATGAAGACCTTGCGCTCGAGCTCGCCATCTCGGCGGCTGAACAGTGGCGAGCAGACGCGGCTGCCAACGCAACCCTGCTAAGCGAGCGGGTGGACCAACGCCACGACGAGTTTGGAGAGGTTGCCTTTGGGCTTGGACCCGACCTCAAGAACGGTCGCGGCGGCTTGCGTGATGTGCAATCGTTCCAGTGGGCTGAGGCGACCGGCGTCGTTGCAAGGGCAGCGTCAGAGATTCCGCTCGACGGCGCATACGAAGTGCTGCTGCGTGCCCGTGTGGCGCTTCACAGGATTACCGGCAGGGCTGGTGACCGGCTCATGCTCGACTTCCAAGACGACGTCGCTGAGGCGCTCGGGTACGACGACGCCGACTTGCTTATGGCCGACGTGGCCGGCGCGGCCCGCACCATTGCATGGGCTAGCGACGCGGCGTGGTTCTGGGTAGCTCGTTCAATCGAACCGAGGCGACGGGCATCAGACCGAGACCATCGACCCGATGGCATTGTCGTAGACGGCGGCTTACTGTCGCTCGACGACGATGCCGACACATCAGACCCTCAACTCCTGCTCGATGTCGCTCACGTCGCCGCCTCTCGGCATTGCTACATCGACCAGGAAGCGCTTGAACGGCTGGCGACCGGGGCGCCCGAGTTCCCGACGCCGTGGACGCCTGAGTTACGGCAACGCTTCACCGACCTGTTTCGTCTGGGGCGTCCAGCTATCACCGTGATCGAGGCGTTCGACCAGGTGGGGCTGATGTCGCACATTCTCCCTGAATGGGAACCGTGCCGTTCGAAGCCACAGCGCAATGCGTATCACCGGTTCACCGTCGACCGGCACCTCCTCGAAGCCGCGGCCGAGGCAGCAGCATTCGCCGACCGGGTCGATCGTGCCGACCTGCTCGTGCTCGGTGCCCTCCTACACGACATCGGCAAGGGCTACCCGGGCGACCACACGGTGGTCGGCGTCGAGCTCATTGGCGAGATCGCTCCGCGAATGGGCTTTGACGAACATGACAGCGCGCTGCTCGTAGACATGTGCCGCCACCACCTGCTGCTCCCCGACGTCGCGACTCGTCGAGATCTTGACGATCTTGGAACGATCAGCTTTGTCGCGAAGGAAACGGCGAGCGTCGAGCTTCTCGATCTTCTCGGCGCACTTACCGAAGCCGATTCGGTTGCAACTGGCCCGTCGGCGTGGAACTCGAGCAAGGCCGAGCTGGTACGCACCCTCGTTGATCGGGTCCGCGAAGTTCACCTTGGGGCGCGGCCAAAGGAAGTTGTTGGTCGCGGGTTCCCAGGCACTGTCGAACGCGACCTCATGTCTCGTGCTCGCTCGACGCCAGGTGAGTTCCTGGTCGACATTGCTGGTTCGACCATCACGGTGGTGCAGAACGATCGCCCCGGTGCGTTCAGCCGGGTTGCGGGAGTGTTGACCCTGAGCGGTCTCGACATTGTGTCCGCTGCTGCCCACACCGAGGGCGGGGTGGCGTTGTCGCAGTTCATTGTGCAT
>CALHXU010000034.1 GCA_938040365.1 uncultured Acidimicrobiales bacterium | reverse complement strand
CCTCGGCGGGCCACCCGCCGGGTTGTTGCTCACCAACGATCCCGAGATTGCCGAGCGGGTCGATGCGATTGCGTACCCTGGGCTCACCGCAAACTTCGATGCAGCAAAGACAGCAGCGCTTGCGATCACACTGCTCGATTGGAAGCGTCACGGCGCCGCCTATGCCACCGAGATGACGAGCAGCGCATCTGCGCTCGCCGACGCTATATCCACTCGTGGTGTGCCGGTCTATGGCGGCGGTACTCGAAGCCACGCCTTTGCGATCGACGCGTCGCAGTGGGGCGGTGGCCACAACGCGGCGCTGACGTTGCGCAGCGCAAACCTCTTGACGTGCGCGATTGGGCTTCCGACCGATGCATTGGCTGGCTTACGTATTGGCACCAACGAGATCGTTCGCTGGGGAATGAAGGCGGAGGACATGGATCATCTCGCTGCGCTTATCGTCCGCGGCCTACATGACCCAGAATCGACGTTGGGCGCGGTTATCGACCTGCGAAAGCGTTTCGGTTCTCTCAGTTTTGTCTCTACTTAAGCGGGCTCAGCTCCTAGAGCTGTGATCTCTGGAGTATTTGACAGGACAGGCTGTTGCTCTGGCGTGATAGATGATCGTTGCGCGGTGCTCGGTAACGGCGCTACCGACCCGGCGATCTTCTCGGCGGTTCGTAGTGCGAGGAGTACGGCGGTATAGGTCACCATCGAAACACCAGCTGTAGGGAAGACGCTGCCACCTGCAATTGAGAGGTTCGAGATGCCATGGACTCGACAGAACTCGTCGACGACGCCGTCTTCTGGCTCGCTGCTCATTCGGGTTCCGCCCATGAAGTGGGACGTGTTGATGGCACCAGAGGGCCAATCGTCGCCTTCGGGAAAATCGGAGATCCATCGGCCGTAGCCGAAGGACTCAAACTCGTCGCCGAGCACATCAAATGCCTTTCGGAGGTTGTTTCGATCGGCCGGATACAGGTTCGAAACGACGCGCATCTTCGCCATCCCGAAGTCGTCGACGTCCTCGCTGAGTTCGACGCGGTTGTCGGGATGTGGGAACTGTTCGCTCCAGTTTCGAACGCCGATACGCCGGGGCTGGCCTCGCCGGGTGCGAACTTTCTCGTCTGCGAAAAGTCGGCCAGCGGCGGCGGCGTCCCGAGCCGTATTCAACAAGAGTTCGGGGCGAAGCGGCTCTGGTTCGAGGGATTCGCTCGTTCGACCGAGCGTTCCCTTAATCGACGCAATAGCGCGCGCTCGGTTGTTGAAGGCACGGTGAGGCGCGAAATGCTCGAGGATCGCCGCGGAGTTCAACATCTTCTCTTCGCGTTGGACCCGTTCGTCGACGTGGAGGGCGCCAAAGACACGAATGTCGCCGACGGGTTTGTCGGAGATGTCATAGAAGCTCCAGTCGAGATCGGCGCGTGGTTCAATCCAGCCCCGAAGCGAGCTGACGTGGCCAATCCACCACTTCCCCACCTGACCGTTGGCGTTGCCAATGCCGTTCGGGTTCTGGTGTTGGTTTGCAAGAAGCAGCCGAGCGTTCTCTGGCCCGGTCGCAAGTACGTAGTGATCGGCATAGACCGGCACCGTACGAGACTTATCGAGGCTCGTGACACTCATCTCGGTAATGCGATCTTCGTCCGATGACATATCGATCTTGGTCACGTGTGCATGGAGGTAGACGGACAACCGAGGCTCGGCGTCGATCAGCCGCTCGAGTGACTGTCCGAGGTGGCCAACGTGAGTTCGCTGGATGAGCTTTGTCCCGACGCGCTCGGAACCCTCGAACAGAATCCGACCCGACAAGCTTGGGATGCGTTCTTGCCACGTGCTGGTCGTGAAGTCGACCGGTCCGAGGTGAAACAGGTCGTGGACAGCGTCTGCGTACGGCGTCAGCTCGTCGAGCCCGATCGGCCATTGTGCCTGCGGAACCCAATCGCGCTCGAAATCGACTGCATCGAGAGGGCTGTTGTTACCGCCCCAATTGTTTGTTGATCCACCGAGGAAGCGGGCGCGTGAACGGATCCAGACCGGCAGCGTGCCCCGGACATCGGCTTTCGTTAGCAGTTCTGCGTCTGCCGACCGGTGTAACCCGCCGGTTTCGAGGACTGCCACACGCAGACCTTTGTCGAGAAACGATGTTGCCATCGCAAGCCCGCATGCTCCGGTACCGACGATTGCTACGTCGGCAGTTATTGCCTCGTCCACATGATTTGTATCGATAAACACGACGACCTCCGCCTAGCTGTCTTGCCCTAAGGGCCACGAGACAGTTCAGCGGCGTGTGCGGCTAGCCCTGATTCCACCCACGCCCAAGAACACTGATAGTAGTGTGCTTGCTCATTTCACCCACACACGGGGAGGGCGTGCCGGCGATGGGCCGCGGACCTGGTCGAAGATATGCGCCTGGATGATATCGACTAGGCCGAAACCGGCACTCGCTGCTCGGCAAGCCCACCGCTCTCGTCATTGAGCTCGGTCGTTTCGACCTGCCCGATAGATCCGCGACTCTTAACGACACGGGAGATCACGAGGCTGAGCACAAAGATGGCTGCCGATGCGATCAGCACGTTGGTGTCGATGCCACTCGGTCCATCTTCGAGCGAGGTGATCGAGGCACCCGCCAAGACGAACGAGACCGTCCCAGGAAGCGAGCCAAGCGCAGTTGCGGCGAGGAACGACAGGGGCCGGATGCGCAGGAAGCCAGCTGCGTAGTTGACGAAATCGTAGGGAAGGAAGGCAAAGCGCATCAGCAGGATCGTGACGAAGCTCTCCTGTCGCATCCGAGTTGCCCAGCGGCGCATAAGGCCAGCTGATTCGGGGTCATCTTTTGGCTCAAAGCCGAGCGAACGTGCAATCCAGTACGCCACCATCGCCGAAGCATTGGCGCCCACGACCGTGGC
>CALHXU010000033.1 GCA_938040365.1 uncultured Acidimicrobiales bacterium | reverse complement strand
TCTGATCGAAGCCGTCGTCGACTTGCAGACTGAGCAGGCCGCGCTTAGGAATGACTTGAGGGCGCTGGAAAGTGATCTTAGCGAGCTTGAAACGGGTCTCTTCGGCGTAACCGGGCCCGCCATAATCGGCGGGAACTTCCTCTCTGGGATTGAGGGTGACGTGGAAGATTTGGGCTTCAACCAGAGTGCGATTGTTGACTACATCAACTGCCTCACCGACGAGTTTCGCAGCTTCTGTAGTACGCCCTTCTTGAGATAGACGATCGTAGCCTCGGTCGAGCCAATGACACGGCTGCGGCCCTTTGGCGCGGTAGAGAGCGGCGTTGGCTCATGCTCGTGGGTCGAGGATGCGTTTCATGATTCCGCTACCTAAATTTCTTGCCGTGACTGCGCTTCGCTAGTAACAGCATCGCCTCAAACATTTGAAAGAACCTGTAGCTGTAGCTGTAGGCCGCCCGGGGCTCGAACCCGGCACCTTGGGATTAAAAGTCCCCTGCTCTACCCGATGAGCTAGCGGCCCGGGTACAGCATCAGAATGTACAGCCAACCACCCCGGTCGCACACTTCGCGAGGGGAGTGACTTTGGCTACCAGAACGATGAGCCAGCGCCGCCCTTGAACGGACCGACCACCTTTGACGTCACCCAACCGCCGTAGAAACTGCCCTCGTTCGGGATTACTTGTTCGCCATCGACGCTGCAGTTGAGCTTCTGGGCGTAGAACGCCCAGTGGTCGGCGAGCTGGGAAAAGGCTGTTGTTGGTGTTGGGTAGGTCCAGCCAACCTGGGGGATAACCAGGTCGTCGAGTCTGAAATCGACGTATGCGGCTTCGCCCTTCCATTCACAAAAGCTGCGGCCATGTGAGTGCGGAAGGTGGGCCATATCGATGTCGGCGACCGGGATGTAGAACGCAGGAGGCTGGGATGTTTCGAGGACCCTCAAGGCACTCGTTGTATCTGCGATGATGAGGTCGCCATGAGCAACGACGACCCGGTCAGACGTGGGGTCGATGCGAGGCGGACGCGGGTAATCCCAAACCGATTCCTGACCTTCACTTGGTTCGATCCGCGTAGGGCGCATCCCTCTAGTGTGAGAGACATCGACCGAACGCGAAGGACTGAACGTGACAAACCTGGCCGGCGAGGGTTCCGAACCGCAATCGAGCGAGGGGCAGCCGAGAGAGGAACTGTCGAACGAGGAGAAGTACCTGCACTACGGCATGGAACTGCGTTCATCGATCGAAGCGAGCTTTGAGCCGTGGCTTCGCGCAACGCTCGGGCAACGGCGAAGCGACGGCGCATCACCGGTCGATGCCTTTCCAGACGCCGTCGAGTCGGCCATCGCAGGGGCGAGGGAGCAGGCGATCGCGAACATCACCCGTCTGATCGAGGCCGATGTAAGCGAGCCACTTAGCGGGCCGCTCGAACAGCTGCGCCAAGCGGTATCAGATCTGGCCCCGGTGCTCGATGCACACGACTTCACCCGACCAAACCGCGACCCGTACGATCAAGAGATGCGACCAGCCGACGTGTACAACCTCGGCCCGCTGTCGTTTATGGACCTCGGCGAGGAAGTGCAGGCCGCAGGCATAACGTGGGGTGCCGCAAAGGCCCACCTGCACCTGCACGGCCGGGCGTAGGCTTCGCTGATGAAGCTTGAGCGTGCTGACCTCTTTGCTGATACGACTCTTCGGGGCTCGGCCTTCACCGCCGCGCATTCGGCCCGCGTCGACGAATGGATTGCGAGCATCGTGGCCGAAGTGCCGGTGCCAGCAGGTGCTGCGCTGGTTGCAATCGGCGGATACGGCCGGGGAGAACTGGCACCACAGAGCGACCTCGACCTCGCGCTCGTGCACGAGCCAGAGGTCGACGTAGCCGAATTCGCCGACAAGATCTGGTACCCCATCTGGGATTCGGGGATCAAACTTGGCCACCGAGTCGATACCGTCGACGGGCTTCTCAAGGTCGCTCGAACCGACCTCGATACCGCAACAGCGCTGCTCTCGTTGCGTCACATCGCAGGCGATGAAGACCTTGCCCTGAACCTCGCAATCGCTGCAGGTGAGCAATGGCGCAGCGACCCGTTTGCGAACGCAAAGATGGTCAGCGATCGAGTCGATCAACTGCACCTCCAACACGGCGAGGTTGCCTTTGGTCTCGGTCCCGATCTCAAGCTCGGCCGCGGTGGGTTGCGCGATGTGCACGCGCTCGAGTGGGCTCGGTCCTCGGGTGTGATGGTCGAAGAAGGTAAGGCGGTCTCGGTCGCCGAGGCATACGAGACGCTCCTCTCAGTGCGAGTCGAACTGCATCGCCTCACCGGTCGAGCCGGCGACCGACTCGTCCTCGAAGTGCAAGATGATGTTGCAAAGGCGCTCGGCTACCGGAACGCCGATCCAATGATGGCCGAGGTGGCCCGAGCTGCACGTTCCATTGCGTGGGTGAGCGACGCGACATGGTTTTGGGTTCATCGGGCCGCAAACCCGGCACAACGGGAATCCGATTTCGCAGAGACGGCGAATGGGCTTCGAGTCGAGGCAGGCCTGCTGTCGATCAGGGCAGATGCAGATCTCGAAGATCCGCTGCTGCTACTCGACGTTGCACACCTGGCCGCGAGTCGAGATTGCTTCGTTGAACAGGCATCGCTCGAACGGCTCGCCGCTACGGCAACCGAGTTTCCCGACCCATGGACCGAAGAAATGCGCACGCGGTTTACCGACGTGCTGTGCCTCGGCCGCTCGTCGATAACCGCGCTCGAGGCGCTCGACCAGGTCGGACTGATGAGCCGCATTATCCCCGAGTGGGAACCAACTCGAAGCAAGCCCCAACGAAACGAATATCACCGCTTCACCGTCGATCGTCACCTACTCGAAGCCGCGGCCGAAGCCTCCGCGCTCGCCGATCGTGTCGACCGGCCCGATCTGCTCGTACTCGGCGCGCTGCTCCACGACATTGGCAAGGGGTACAAGGGCGACCACACCGATGTCGGCGTCGATCTGATTCCGACCATCGCGGCGCGCATGGGCTACTCCGAACGCGACTCGAATCTGCTCACAGACATGTGCCGGCACCACCTGTTGCTCCCCGATGTTGCGACCCGCCGCGACCTCGACGATGACGGAACGATCTCGCTCGTCGCCGATGCGGTTGGTGACGCAGAGCTGCTGTCGCTGCTCGGCGCGCTCACCGAGGCCGACTCGATCGCGACCGGGCCGTCGGCGTGGAACCGCTCCAAAGGCGAGCTCGTCCGGATGCTGGTCGACCGGGTGCGCAACGTTTTGGGTGGGGCCACTCCTGAAGACGTTGTGGGTGAAGGTTTTCCTGGCCCGACCGAACGTCAACTGATCGAACAGGCGGCCAGCGATCAGGCCGGTTTCCTCGTCGACCTTCAGGGAACGACGATCACCGTGGTCCAAAGCGATCGCTCCGGCGTCTTCAGCCGCATCGCTGGCGTGCTCACGTTGAACGGTCTCGACATCGTCTCTGCTGCAGCACACACCGAAGACGGCATAGCCCTGAGTCAGTTCATCGTTGATAGTGACACGTACGATCACCAACGAGTCGAACAGCAACTCCTCCTTGGAACGTCGGGACGCTTGGCGCTCGAGGCGCGCGTTGGCGAACGGCGAAGCACTTACGCCCGATCAAAGAAGCGGACGTCGGCTAAGTCGATCCCTCCCTCGGTCTCGTTCGACAACCGGTCGTCCCAAAATGCGACGGTGATCGAGGTCAACTGTCGGGATCAGGTCGGTCTGTTGTATCGAATTTCCCAAGCGATGTCTGAGATGGGTATTGAAATTTCGAATGCTCGTATCCAGACGATCGGCGATGCGATCATCGACGCGTTCTACGTGACCTACGAAGGTGACAAGATCCTCGACGCAAAATTTCTCGTAGAGGTTGAGCGCGCCATCTTGTTTGCGATCGAGAAGAAGTAGGGTCGAAAGCACATGAGTGCAGATGGGTTGACGCCAGACAACGTGGAATCGGTAACCGAGAAGGAAATCCTCCGATGGTCAGAGATGCTGTCGGCGTTTGCCCGTACCGGACTGGCCTTCACCGAATCGCTGTACGAGCGCGAACGGTTCGAAGAAATCCTCCACGTCGCGGCCGAGATTCAGGCAGCGTCATCGCTGCCGATCGAGATCGACACCCTCGTTGAAGAGTGGACAAAGACCATTGGCCACGGCGTCCCTGGTTATGTGACGCCGAAGAACACCGTCGCGGCGATCGTTGGCAACGAGGATGGTGAACTGTTGTTGGTGCAACGTGCCGACTCGGGTTATTGGCTCTACCCAACGGGCTGGGCCGACGTTGGCTACTCGCCAGCAGAAGTGGCGGTCAAAGAGGTCTGGGAAGAGACCGGCATAAAGACCGAAGTCGTGCGTGCGCTTGGGATTTACGACGGCATGCGCCTCGGCTTCACCCGGATCCCCATGTACAGCACGGTCTTTCAACTCCGCGTCATCGGCGGCGAGTTGAATCCGCACCCACTCGAATGCAGCGACGTTGGCTTCTTCGCTGAAGACGCACTTCCTGAACCGTTGATCGGAAAAGACCGATGGGTACCACGAGCCTTTGCGGCGATCCGCGGCGAAGATCTTCCCGTCGAATTCGATGATGTCCGAGTACCCCCTTGGGAGCTAGAAAATGAGTGAACGTGTCGACCCAGCAAGCCTCTACACGGGCGCTTCTGTCGGGACGGAAGTAATCAGTCGAGGCGGTACGACCCAGTACCGACGAGAGTTCAACATTCCAAACCCCAAGGCGCGTGTCCTGCTGCTGCACGGCATTGCCGAGCACAGCGGCCGCTATGAACACATCGGGGCCACGTTGAACAACGCCGGCTACTCCGTACTCACCTACGACCATCATGGGCATGGTCGCAGCGGTGGAGTTCGCGGCCACGTTCCTTCCTTCGAGACCTTTCTCGACGACGTCGAGGACAACCTGGGCGAGCTTCGTGATACTGGTGATCCAGTCGTGCTCTTTGCGCATTCGATGGGCGGGCTCATCGCTACCGCGTACTGCGTGAGCGGTCGTCCGTTGCCGGACCTGCTGTTGCTCTCGGGCCCAGCACTCGGTGCCGAGGTGCCGCGCTGGCAAGAGGTCGGCGCGCCGATCATCGGCAGGATCGCACCGAAGTTGTTCATCAAGAACGAATTCGATGGCAGCCTCTTGTCGTCCAACCCCGGGGTTGGGAACGCCTATGAAAACGACCCGCTTCGGATCAAGGGAGCGACTGCTGGTCTCGGTCTTGCATTGCTCGAGGCGATGGAAAGCACCAACGCAAACATCTCGAAGCTTTCGATCCCGACCTTGGTGCTGCACGGGGGCGGCGACCGCATTGTGCCACCGCAGTGCAGTGAGCCCATTGGTGATCTCCCGATCGCGACCCGACAGGTGCTTCCCGGCCTCGAACACGAAATCTTGAACGAAGACTCGTGGGAGTCAACGATGAGCACCTACATCAACTTCGCAAACGGTGCGCTCGGGTTGCTCGACTGAGAGTTACGACTCGGGGAGATCGCGGAGGAACTGTTCGACCTCTTCCATGAGGTCGCCCTCGCTATCGCGCATCTTGGCCTCATCGTCGTAGTGCGCCTCAAGTTCTTCGACGAATTCGAGCGTCTCAGAATCTTCGCTCACCAATTCGGTGATCTGACGTTCGTAGGCAACCGACGCAATCTCGAGGTCGGTGGTGTACACCGAAACGTCGAGCATCTGGGTGAGGCGTTCGACGAGCGCCAGCGACGCTTTCGGTGACGCAGCACCTGGCACATATGCCGGAACAGCTGCCCAAAGCGAGGCTGCGGTAAAGCCCATGTCGCGAGCTTGGGCGTGAAGGACACCGACAATGCCGGTAGGGCCTTCGTAGTTCGACGGCTCGAGTCCGAGCTTGAGGGCGGTCGCCTCGTCGTATGCCGTACCGAGAACCTGTGTGGGTCGAGTGTGAGGGACGTCGGAGAGAAGTGCTCCGAGCGTGACGATCATCTCGGCGCCGAGCGCCCGTGCGGTCAGCAAGATCTGGTTTGCAAAGGTGCGCCATTTCATCTGTGGCTCGACGCCGAGCATCACGATTGCGTCGAATGGCGCATCGGCGAGCTGGCATGCGTACAAGCTTGAGTCGGGCCAATGCAGCTCGCGTTCGGCGCCGTCGACAATCTCGACGGTCGGCCGAAGCGCTGTGAAGTCGAAGAACTCCTCGGGGTCAATATCGGCAAACCGGTCGCCGTTCCATCGGTCGATGAGGTGATGGACGGTGCTCGACGCGGCGTCGCCCGCATCGTTCCACCCCTCAAACGCAACGATCAGAACGGGAGATCGGAGCTCGGGCAGGTTCGTAACCCGCACGTATTCGGCACCCTCAATGGAATTACGCATCGACAAAACGGTACCAATGGCTCCAGTTGATGCCACGCGCGTCGCTCTACGATTAATGACGTGATCACAATCTCGGAAGCAACGATGGTCGATGACGAACTCGTCAGCGCCTTTCAGAACCTCATCCCACAGCTCTCTCGATCGAACCCCGCGCCCGATGCTGCGGCACTGCGTGCGATCGTGGAGAGCGAAGCGTCGACACTGCTGATCGCACGCGATGACGAGCGAGACGGCGCGATCGTTGGATCGATGACCCTCGCAATGTTCTTGATCCCGACCGGACGACGCGCCTGGATCGAAGACGTCGTCGTCGATGGCGAGGCGCGAGGCAAAGGTGTTGGTCAACTGCTCAACGAGCGGGCGATCGAGATCGCTCGAGACGCAGGTGCGCGAACGGTCGATCTCACGAGCCGCCCAAGTCGTGAGGCTGCGAACCGTCTCTACAAACGGCTCGGCTTTGTCGAGCGCGAGACCAACGTCTACCGATTCGATATCGAGGCGTAGGCGCTTCTACGTGAAGATCGGCTGAGCTACTTCAGGACCGATAGGGAGAGGGCATAGTCGTCGTTCTCATCGGTCCACCATTCGGTGAGTTCGAGTCCGACTTCGGCAACCTCAGCGGCGATGCCTTCTCGTCGGAACTTCGACGAGATTTCGGTGTGGAGAAACTCACCTTCGGCGAAGGAAATGTCGAGGTCCAGTTCTTCGAGTCGCACCTCTTGGGCCACGAGTGACTTCAGGCGGATGTCGATCCATTCGTTCTCGGTGTCGAACTTCGCGTAGTGCTCGAAGTCGTCGACGACGAAGTTCGCGCCGACGCGGGCGTTGAGCACGTGCAGCACGTTCTTGTTGAACTCGGCGGTGATTCCGTAGGGGTCGTCGTAGGCCAACTCGAGTCGGTCGATGTCCTTCACGAGGTCGGTGCCGAGCAGAAACGAGTCACCCGGCTTCATTCCGGCAACGATGTCGGCGAGAAAGGCGCGCCTGGCTTCGGGGTCGAAGTTGCCGACTGTGCCGCCGAGCAGAGCGGTGAGCTTGGCCCCGGCGAGCGGAATCTCTCTGAGGTGGTTTTCGAAGTCTCCCACAACTCCCGAGATGGTGAGGTCGGGGTATTCGTCGAGCAGTTCGGCCGAGCTGCTGCGAAGGATTCCTTCGCTCACATCGAACGGAACGAAGCGGGCGAGCTGTCCGGTCTTCGACAGCGCATCGAGCAGGACGCGGGTCTTGTCGGCTGTGCCAGACCCGAGTTCGACAAGCGTGTCGGCACCAGAGGCGGCAGCGATGTCGCCAGCGTGGGTTCGAAGTATCGAGCGCTCAGCTTCGGTCGGGTAGTACTCGGTGAGGCGGGTGATCTGGTCGAACAGGTCGCTTCCACGATCGTCGTAGAACCACTTGGGCGGAAGCTGTTTGGGCGTTTTGGTGAGCCCGGCGAGCACGTCGCTTCTGAGCGCCCGATCGAAGTATCCGTCGTCGAGGTGGTTGTCGATGTGTAGGCGCTGTTCTTGGTTTAATCCGGTGATCGGGGAAGTCATTGCGTGTGTGTCTCGCCTCTTCTTTGGGAGGGGTGGGGAGGGTGTCGACTACTTCGACTTCGGGTCGCTCGCGAGTCGAAGACCAGAGAACATCCATCGACTGTGGGTCGGAAAGAAGTTTCGGTAGGTCGTACGAGTATGACCGGCTGGCGTGGCACAACAACCACCGCGCAACACGTACTGGTTGACCATGAACTTGCCGTTGTATTCGCCAACGGCGCCCGGCGCTGTCTGGAACCCGGGGTACGCGTCGTAGGCCGACGATGTCCACTCCCAAACGTCACCGAACAGTTGGTGTAACCCCGGAGCGTCGGTATCGATCGGGCGGGGGTGCAAGTGGCCCGAATCCGCAAAGTTGCCAGCGACGTCGTGGGGTTGAGACGCAAGCGAAGACGCAGCGAATTCCCATTCGTGTTCGGTCGGCAATCGGGCGCCGGCCCACCGAGCGAAGGCATCGGCTTCGAAGTAACTGATGTGGCACACGGGTTCGTCCCGGTTCACCGGCACAAACCCGTGGAGGGTGTGCACGTACCATCCGTTCTCGGTGGCCTCCCAGTAAAGCGGCGCATCCCAGCCCTCTTCGGTTGCGGCGCCCCAGCCGGCCGAAAGCCAGTGCAACGGTTCGTGGTAGCCGCCGTCGGCCATAAAGTCGAGCCAGTCGCCGTTGGTAACCAAGCGGTCGGCGAGCCGGAACGGCTGGAGAAAGCGAGTGTGTCGAGGCCCTTCGTTGTCGAAATGGAAGCCGTCACCCTCGTAACCCACCTCGCACAGCCCACCATCAAAGTCATGCCACTGCAGCGGCGCAACGGTGGTCGACGGTGTTGGATTGGCGTCGTGATACTTCGGGTGGGTTGGGTTCACCGACAGGACGTGTTTGATGTCCATCACGAGTAGTTCTTGATGCTGTTGCTCGTGATGTAGGCCAAGCACGACCAAATCGTGGACGTCGGGGTTCGTCGGTGCGACTTCGGAAATCAGTCGAGCCATCGCCGCGTCGACGTGTTTTCGATAGCTCGTGACCTCGTCTGCGGTTGGGCGTGAGATGAGTCCTCGCTTGTCGCGGGCATGTCGTTCGCCTGCTGATACGTAGTACGAGTTGTACAGAAATTGATACATCTCGTCATAGGCCTCGTACCCCGGAAGGTGGGGCAGGAGTAGGAACGTTTCGAAGAACCAGGTGATGTGGGCCCGGTGCCACTTCGTCGGGCTGACATCGGCCATCGACTGGATCTGCTGATCTTCCGGTGTCAAGGGCGCGGCCAACGCCTCAGTTTCGTCTCGAATCGCTTGATAGTCCGAAATCGAAACGCCGCTACGGATCGAGCTCACCGTCGTTGGATTGTTCGTTGCGGAGTCGGTTGACACGCTGCCCTTTCACATCGCCGCCACTCCAACGATAGGCACAATGGTGGCTGATCCAGTAGTGAACTTTTGCGTGGCGCAGCAAATTAGCTAGCCGAGAAAGCCCAAGTTGTTGAGCGTCGTGTTGAGCGTCGCTTCGTTAAAAGGCACCGGCGCAACCTGCAAAAGGTTGCCCTCAGCGTCGTAAAACGCCGTGATCGGCATGCTGCCGGTGCCACCGAGATCTCGATACAACCCGTTGCGCGAGATGCCCTGAATATCTTTCGCGAGGGGGAACTCGAAGATGTCGTTGCGCTCGGCCATCGATTCCCAGTCGCCGGTCTCGTTCGAGTTCACGAAGACGAAGTCGACCTGGCCTTCGAGGGCTCGAGCGGTCTCTCGAAACGCCGGCAACTCTTCGTCACACGCGGTACACCACGATGCGAAGAAGTTGACGACCGTCGGCGTTCCCTCGAAGTCGGCTAAGCGAATTCGGCTGTCGGGGTTGTCGTCATCGGTGAGGTCGGGCAGGTCGAACGACTCGCTCGCAATCACGCCCTCGCCGCCGTCGTCGAACCCATCGCGCAGACCGTTGAATAGCAAACCACCGATGATGAGCACGCCGATGCCGATGATGATCGCCCATTGCGCCGTAGCCGACATTCCCTTTTTCGCGGGTGCTGCGTTGCGATTTGGCTTCGCTGCCCGAGCACCGCCCGACGACTTGCTTGCACTCGTCGATTTCTTCTTCTTGTTCGCCATTGCGGGTAATCCTTAGTGGGAGTTGTTGTTGCTGCTCTTGGTGATCGAGGAGGGGTTAGCCGAGGAAGATGATCCACTCGAGGCCTACTGCCCGGAGCACGTTCTGGAGTTCGCTGGTGATTCTGATGAGCTGGTTGGTCATCAAAAGGATGCCAAATCCAATGAGCGAGATCGCGGAAGCTAAAACGATTCTTTGCAAGTGTTCCTTGAACCAGGCAAAGGCGCCGGTCAACTTTCCAAAGAGCAAACCGGTCAGGAGAAATGGAACACCCAACCCGAGCGAGTACGCCGCGAGCAGCGAACCACCGGCAAAGGAGCCGCCGGCTCCGGCAGCGAACAACAAGATCGAGCCGAGAACCGGGCCGATGCATGGGGTCCAACCAAATCCGAAGGCAACGCCGGCAACGCCTGGCGCTGCGTGGCCAAAGCGTCCGAGCTCGGGATGGAACCGGGCTTCTTTGAAAAACATTGGGTTCTTCGTGACGAGTGAACCGAGGAGGAAGAGTCCCATCGCAAAGACGAGGAAGCCGGAAAGGCGGCTAAGGAGCAGTTGGTTGTCGAATAACAACTGTCCGAGCGCACTGGCCGAAACACCGAGCCCAATGAACACGACCGAGAACCCGAGGATGAACAAGGCGGTGCTGAGAAAGATCGGTTTGAAGCGCTCCCACACCGAACCTTCTTGCTCGCTCACAGCGGTGATATCGACGCCAGCAATGACCGAGAGGTAGCCCGGAACGACCGGAAGAACACATGGCGACAGGAACGAGATAAGCCCCGCGCCGAATGCGAGGAAGTAAGCGCCGATGCTGAGCGATTCGATCACGGGTTTGGTAACACGTTCGCGCGCATGAATATTTCGTAGAATTCGCACCAATTTCGGGGGAATCATCCCCGTCCGAAAGAAGTTTCGCCCCTAATTTGTACCTTGTAGTAGCGGGTCTAAGATCAGCTCACTACACGGCTCTGGCGGACTGGAACCAACCCAAAAACGATGCGACGCCTCGCAATTCTCACGATCCTACTGACGGCCCTTTCGGTCGTTGGCTCCCTCGGGTTTTTGCGTGCCTTTTCCGATGCGGGTCACCCCTTTGCTGCGACGTGGTGTGATTCGCCGGTCGTCGTGCCACTTGCGAGCCAAGGCGGGAACGACGTGGTCACTCCCGCCGAAGGTGTTTCGGTCGGTCGCGGCGCTGAAGTGTCCGTAGGGACGCGCGGGCCAGCGATTCGGCTCAACGGGGTTGGAAGCAGAGCACAGGTCGACTTTGGGCAAACCCTCTTTCACACCCAGTGGCTCTTCTCCAGCGTCACCGCTGGTGACTCGGTTCGCCTCGACGCGGTGATCGGCAGCGCCCGCCAGCCAATCACCGCTTCCTCGGTGCGAGGGGCGCTCACTTCCGCCGAGTTCCAGCCAGCTTCTGGCCTCATCGCAAACTCGATCGACGTTCCAGCCGGCACCGGCGAGATCGACGTCTTCTCGGGTTCGACCGGGGTGCTGTTCACGAACGAAGGCGCGACGCCGGTTGAGATCATCGCAGCGATTGGTTGCCCCGCCCTCGACCTGGGTACCGAGCAGCTTTCGCCGCCTGTTTGGGATGAGGATTCGCAACGCTTTGTTGCCGAGCATGTCGTACGCATTCAGAATCAGCTCCCCAACCCGCGAATTCAGGCGGTCCGTAGCACCAACTCGGGCGTTGCGAGCAGCGTCGTCGAAGACGTGACGATCAGCCTCAATCTCGCCGCCGCAGGATTTTCATCGGCCGAGCTTCTCGACGTCACCGGCGTTGGCGCCCTGGACGGTCGCCTCAACGAGTCCTTCGACGGAAACTTCGACACTGCTCTGCTCGCCAACCCGCTCCTGCTAACAGACACCGAAGTCCAAGAGTTCACGTTTTCGGTGGCCTACGAGCCAAACTTCGACGACCCGATCTGGGAAGAAGGGGTTGGCGTTCCAGCGCCGCAGATTTCGGTCGTTGGACGGGTCGACTCAGTCCAGGTCGGACTCTCCGGGACGCTCGGGTCATCGCTCAGCGAGGTCGATCGATCGGTATCGCCAAGCCTGCTCGTCACCCCCGAGCCCGGACTCGTGCTCGAACTAGATGATGCAGACGAGCCAGCGCTGACGAGCTCTGGTCGAATTGCGCTTTCCCACGAGCTCACCCTCATAAACAACGGTGACACCACCGTTTCTGACCTCGTCGTCGATTATCCGCTGGTCGAATTGCTCGGTCCGGGCACCGTGATCGAATCGGTTCAAGCGACCGGACGTGGTGCGTGCGCCGCTCAGACCTCCGAGTTCTTCGATGGCGATGCGACCTCGACCGTCTTGTTCGATGCCGATGGAATCGGCGCGGGCGAACGCTGCACGATCAGCATCGAGAGTCTTGCGATCCCAGGAATCCAACCCGCCGACTCGGGGACGACCTACGACGCGCCGCTCACCGTGTCGGCCCGCTCTGGCGCCCGGATTGTTCGAGACGTGTCGTCGATTCGAGCCCGTCTCTTCCAAGACAGCACCGTCGAAGTTGCGATTGCAGACACCGAGGTGACGAACCTCGAAAATGGCGGACAGCAGGTCGACGGTTCGATCGTCATCGAAAACACCGGTGCGCTCGACCTGAGCGGGATCTCGGTCGTGCTCCGAACCGAGCGCCCAGGAGAAGAAACCGGTTCTGTTCCGGCGCCAGTCCTGTTCCAAACCTTCGTCGGCGACGACGCGTGTGTCGGCGCTGGCGGGACCGCGAGCGCCGTGCCGTCAGCCTTTGTCAGCGGCGGCGTTCAACTTCTGGCCTCGCAATCATGTGCTGTCGATTTCTCGTTCGTTGCGTTCCCGGGTGCAGCGATCGAGGACTGGACGATCACCGGCGAAGTCAGGGCACCCCTCACCGCCGTGCAGCCCGAGGTAGCCGAGTCGGGTTCGACTCGAGTCGATTTCCCGATTGCGCCAAGCCTCGACAGTTCGATCGAGATCGAGTCGACGACCAACAACGCCAACGGCACGTACTCGGTTCGGGCCACGTCCACGCTGACGAACTCTGGTGACACGCCCCTCGTCGCTATCTCGGTGAGCGACTCGTTCGCTCAGGCGTTCGGCGATCAATTGCTGTCCCACGACGTGATCGGCGATTCGTGCACCGGAGTTTCCTTCGAGTTCCCGTTGCGAACCGCGCTGATCGCGCCAGACGCACATACCTGCACGGTCACGACGCTTTCGTTGATCGAACCAGGTGCCGACCTCGAAGGTAGCGAGATCGACGTCGAGGCGGTCGCAACATCGACCGCCCTCACAACCGTCGAAACCAACGCGACAAGCGAGCGAGTCGGCTTCACCGAATCTCCTCGATTGGTGTCGTTGGTTTCGGTCGAAGGGGTCGAGCGTCTCGACCAAGAGACGGTGGCGTTCGTCATCTCTGGCACGGTCGAAAACACCGGTGACGTCGAAGCTCGCAACGCGCAGATCGAACTCGATCTCGACGCAGCGTTCGCGCTCGAGTCTGGCGATGTGGCCTACGACGTGCAGTTCGTCAACGTCTTTGGCCTCGCCGGCAACGAACGATTTGATGGTCGGGTATTCGGTGGGATCCTCACCGGTGAGCAGTCCATCGCTGCTGGCGCTGAGGTTGGCTTCCGGTTGCTGGTGCACGCCCAGCCCGGCGACAAACCTGGGCCATACCGCTTCGAAGTCGAACCGTCTGCAACATCGCCGGCCCTCGCCGACTTCTCTAGTCGCACATCGAGTGCGTCGACGACCGTTCCGGTCATTGGCATCGTCGACCGGTCAATCGAAGCCGAGAACAACAACAACGGGACCTACTCCATTACCCATTCGGTCACCGCTGCCAACGCCGGCACCGAGCGACTCGACTCGATCCAAATCTTCACCGGGTTCGAGCGGGCTTTTGGGCCGATCCTCATCGGCGAGATCGGCGTTACCTCCACGTGCACGAACGCGGTCGCAGCGGGTGAGCGGTGCGAGGTCACACGCACGGCAACCGTTCGACCCGGTTCGAACATTGGCCCATACGACGTAGACGTAAGCATCGCCGCAACCGGAAACGACTCGGTCGAAGCACTCGTCATTCCCGAGGCCGCCAGCTCGGCTGATGCTCTGACTGAATCAACCCAGCTCACCTTCGACGAAGACCCCGGCGTTCAGGTAGCGACCAACGTAGAGGACTTCGAGAACAACGGGGACGGCACGTACTCGATCACCTACGAGGCAGTCGTGACGAACACCGGCGACGTGCCGCTGTATCGAGTCGGACTCACCGACTTCGCATCTGCGACCTTCGGTGAAACGATCGTCTCAGACGTGATTGCAACCGACACGTGCGCGCTCGTCAGCTTTTCTGAGTCGCTCAGCCCGAACCTCGGTTGTGAGCAGATCCGAACAGTGACCGTTCGACCACTGGCGAACCTCGGACCATGGGACGCAAACGTTGGGGTCACGGCTGATTCGCCGGCGTTCACGCTGGTTGAGGGAGAGGGCAACTTCGAGTCGGTGACGTTCACCGAAGATGTTGCAATCGACGTCGAAACAACCCTCTCACCGGGCACGAACAACGGTGATGGAACCTACGTTGCCGAGTACGAGTTAGTCCTCGAAAACACCAGCGACGTTCCGCTCATCGAAGTGTTGGGCGCGGCCGAGACAAGAGGATTTGGTGATTCGCTCAGGAGCACCGACACCCGAGAGGACTCGTGTTCGATCGTGTCGGCCTCATCGCCACTCGCTCCGGGCGGACAGTGTCGAGTCGAACAAGGCCAATTGCTCGCCCCGGGCGCCGATCTTGGGCCAATGGAGCTCAACGCTGCAGTAAGTGCACGCTCAGCATCGGGCGAGGTCGCAAGTGTCGACCAAAACACGAACGCGATCACCTTTATCGAGAGCCCCGAGATCGAGCTCGAAAGCACCGTCATCTCGGTCGACGCGACCGAGGACGGCCAGTTCCGAGTTGTCGCCGAGATAGCGGTTCGCAACGGCGGCGACGTCCGTATCGATGAGCTGGGGCTCGAACTCGACCTCGACCAGGTGTTCCCTAACATCGACTATCGGGTTGAGGGCGCGTTCAGCAACGACCTCTTCATCGCCGAGGAATTTGCCCTTGGAGAGACCACCGACCTTCTTAGCGGTGGCCAGTCCCTCGTGGTCGACGCTGAAGGCAGGATCAGTTTGGTGTTTTCGGTCCAGCCCGGAACCGATGTTGGACCGTTCGTGGGTGATCTTCGGGCGAGCGGTACCTCGCCGGCTGGTGAGCAGGTCACATCGGTGATCAACCTCTCGCTCGAGCTCCCATCGGTTGCGGTTTCGGTGATTGCCCAATCGGTCGACAACAATAGGGATGGCAGTTACACCGTCACCTCGAGCTACGAACTACTGAACGACGGCACAACCGACCTCGAGTTCGTGCAACTCAACGAGGACCTCGCCGCGATCTTCGCAGGAACCAACGTTCGTCTGCTCAGCATTGACGCCGATGGCATCGCCGCTGCGAATATTGAGGACGGGCAGCGAGGAACCAATTTGGTCGAGTGGGGTGCAGGCCTCGCAGCAGGGGAGCGCGCCTTACTGACCAGCACCGTCGTAGTAACCCCCGGCAACATTCTCGGCCCATTCCAGCCAGCAGTTTTTGCCCGAGCTGCGTCGCCGACCGGTACCGAAACGTTCGCCGAAGCCACCAACATGGCGCCCATCGAGTTTGTTGAACAGCCCGCGCTTCGCGTCGAGCAACGCCAGATCGGTCGTCCGGTTTGGGATGGCAATCGCTTCTCGGTGAACTTCGAGATCACGGTCATCAACGATGGTGACGTCGAACTCCGTGGTGTACAGGTTCGAGAGGACCTGCTTCACGCGTTGGGTGCTGGAAGTCGCATCGACGTGCTCGACGTGCGTTCCGAAACGCTGACGATCAACAGCCGATTCGATGGTTTAGGTCAACCGCCATTGGAGGACGGCACCGTGTCGACATCGACCCGAGACATCGGCGACACTCGTCTCCTCGGCGGCGGAGACACAATCGCTGCGGGAACCGCCGAGACCATCGAACTCGACGTCGTGATCACGCCCGAACAACGCGGTGTCTACAACACGCGCGTGGTCGTGTCGGCGCGCACTCCCGCCGGAGCCGACCTCGGCGGCGGCGACGAAGCGATCGAAGCCAACACGCTCACCCGCCTCAGCGTGCAAGGCGAGCTCGGGCTCGCAAAGCAAGTACTCGATGAAGCCGTGTTGCAAGCCGATGGCAGCATTGCGGTGACCTATGAAATTCTCGTCGAAAACGCAGGCCCATTCCCGCTCGACAACGTGACGGTGCACGATCGCCTGAGCCAAGCGTTCGGACTCGGCTCGGTCTTTGAGACCTCTGCGGTTCGGGTGCAACCGGGCTCACCATGCGATGGCTTTACGAACCCGACCTACGACGGCGGCACGATCGATTCGGCCCTCGTGAGCGGCGTCGCGCTGACCCCGGGCCAACGCTGCCGAATTCAATATGACGCGGTGGTCGTACCATCGACCCCTCTTCCCGGGCCCTATCGCAGTTCGGCGTTCGCAATCGGAACCGACCCGTTCTCGGGAACGGTGCTCGACGACTCGACCGACGGAACCAACAGCGACCCAGACGGTAACCAGGAACCGGGTGATAACGACATCGCAACGCCAGTCACGTTTGCAATCCCTGAACCAACCGTACAGATCGCACTTGAGGCCTTGCCGGCAGGGCCGCTCGAGGCTTCTGGACGCTTCGAGGTCCAGTACCTCGTAACCGTGCGCAACGAGGGCGCGATCGACATCATCTCGCCGAGGGTCGTGGCGGCGCTTTCCGAACAATGGGATGACGACTTCGACATCATTGCAGTCGAGAGTGACAGCCTGATCATCAACGACGCCTTCAACGGCTCGAACGAAACGAACCTGATCGACAGCCGAAATCAGCTCGTTGCGGGAGATCGGCACGAGATTGTCCTCACCGTCCGGGCCGAGCAGCCCGCATCGGGAGAGCTGGTTCTCGACCTCGACTTCGAGGGCTTTTCGGTAGTCGGCGAACCCGTAGCGACAAGCCTTGGCGAACCAGTGGCGTCGGGCCGTGCAAATGGTGCGATCCAAACCAGTTTGTTCGACGGTATGACAACACAAGAGAAGCGTCTCTTCAGTCTCGGAACTGCGGCGATCTTCCTCTTCCTCATCCTTTTTGTTCGTTCGGTGATCCGAAGAGTACGGCGCATCGGCGGCCGTGACGACGGCGGTAGCGAAGTCCAGGCCGAGCTGGCTGTTTTTGATCTGACCGACGACGAACTCTATGTCGCTCGAACGCTTCGCGAACGCAACCGTCCGCTCGCGCCGGTGATCGACCTCACCCGCGACGAGTCAGATTCGGACCGCAAATACGATCGGCATCACGGCGAACACCACAAGGCGCGTCGACGCCGCGGCCGACGCCCGCAACGTCAGAACGACTAGCCCAAGGTCCTCGCTACTCGGTTTCGAGAGCCATGACCTGGTCGACGCGCCGTTGGTGGCGACCACCTTCGAACTCGGTCGTAGCGAACAGATCGACGATCTCTAGTGCAAGACCGACCCCGACGACGCGCGCTCCCATCGACAAGACATTCGCATCGTTGTGTAGTCGTGCCATCCTCGCGGTGAACAGGCAGTTGCACAGTGCGGCTCGAACGCCGCGCACCTTGTTTGCTGCGAGCTGCTCTCCCTGCCCAGACCCACCGAGAACAACGCCCCAGTCAGCATCGCCGTTGGCCACATGGCGACCAACGGCAGCGCAATAGCTCGGGTAGTCGACCGATTCGGTCGAGTCCGTTCCGAGGTCGACGATTTCATGTCCATCAGCGGCCAAGTGGTCGATGAGAATGGCCTTTAATTCGAAGCCGGCGTGATCACTTCCAAGCGCGATTTTCATGGCGCCATTCTGACCGCTTGCAGCGTCGTTGTCTCAGTGAGCGCGATCGGTCAGATTCATGTGGCCAACGGTGCGATAATAGGAAGGTAGGCCCTTCGGCCCGAAAGTCGTTTTTCGGTACAGATTTCGGTGTTCTTTGCCGAATCCACACACATGGAGAAAACGGGTCTATTTCGACGGTCGCGCAAAGCATCGTCAACTACTGGGCGGCGGAGCCTCAAGGAACGTGGCGCCGCAATGGTCGAGTTTGCCCTCGTCGCGCCGCTTTTCTTCCTCGTTGTCTTCGGTGGAATCGAAATCGGCCTGATGTTCCGCAGCTACCTCGCACTCGAAAACATCACGCGTTCGTCCGCCCGTATCGCTTCGATCGAACGAAACAACGACACCGCAGACGACAACATTCTTGCTCGCATCGAAAACCAGGTCGGTCCGCTTCAGGGCGAGGTGAAGAAGGTTGTGATCTTTGAAGCAGCGTCGCTCGACGCTGAAGTTCCCGTGACCTGCTTGACCTTCTCCAACACCTTCGCCGGCTTTGGCTGCAACTTGTACGACGTTGAAGCCAACGGCTTCGACACAACGATGCCCATCGGCGGGGTTGCTTGGCCAGAAGCAAGTCGCGCCGGTGGCGAGAACATCGGCATCTACATCGAGTTCGAGTACACCTACGCCACTGGATTCTTTGACACCTTGACGCTCTCGTCGACCACGATCGAAGTAATCGAACAGGATTTCCAATGATGGTCAACAACTCGCCGAACACAGTGACAGCTCCAGAAGCAGTGACACCTGCTACCGCAGTGACACCTCCAGAAACAGCGACACCAACCAGCAAGATGACCAACCTCGTCAACCGCCTCCGTCACGACCGGGGCGCGGTACTGGTCGAGGCGGCAATCTGTATCCCGCTCCTGCTGCTCGTCATTATGGGAGCGGCCGAAGCTGGCTTTGCATGGGAATCGAAGTCTGCGACCGTGAGCGGTGTCCGAAGTGGAGTGCTTCGCGCCTCAACGTCAGCCAACGCGCCGGGAACAGATCTACAGGTCCTGCGTTCGATCGTGGGCGAGATCGGTGGAGACAACGCTGCTCGGATTCAGAGCGTCGCCATCTTCGAAGCGAGCGTCGACCCAGAACAGAAGTTCCAAGACTGCATCAACGGTGGTCAAGGCCAGTGCGTTATCTATGACACCGCCGACATTGCGGGAGTGGTAGATGGGACGTTGACTTTGTCGGAGTTCGACAATGGCAGAAACGGAGACGCTGACGGTTTGACCTACAGCTGTGATGCCACGAAGAAAGACGCTGGGTTCTGTGCAGGAAGCCGCACCGTACCTTT
>CALHXU010000032.1 GCA_938040365.1 uncultured Acidimicrobiales bacterium | reverse complement strand
CCTCGACGCGCTCGGACGCTCGGCAGCGGCATGCACCGGGGCGTTGTTGGGCGAACGCTACGCACCCGAAGCGCAGAGCAACGGCGGGCCTGGAAGCCACATCGTCGACGCCCACATCGCGGCTGGCCACTAGATCGGTCTGCGAAATACGAAAACTCCTGAATACGGAGAATCTGGGCACCTGCCGCTTCGCGACGGATTAGCCGGGCCAGTCGTTCGTATCTTCGGTCATCGCAAGGTGGGTTTGGCCAGCAACCCACGGGTTCGCTCGAGCGACCGCCTCGTCGATCTCGGTGCCGAGGCCAGGCTCGGTGAAGGGAACGACGTAGCCGTCCTCCCACTGCACCGGGTTCGTCAGTAGTTCGGCGTGGAAGCCGCCCCATTCTTTGATGCCCTCGAGCACCAAGAAATTCGGAATCGTGGCGGCGACGGCCATGTTTGCAGCGCCGCCGAGTGGTCCGTTGTACAGGTGCGGAGCGACTTGCGCCCCGTAGGCTTCGGCGATCGCGGCGATCTTCTTTCCTGCGGTTATTCCACCGGCTCGTCCGAGGTTTGGCTGCAAGATTCCGACACCGGCTTCGCAGAGACGCTTGAACTCGTGGATGCTCGTGAGCCGCTCGCCCGCGGCGATCGGGACGTGACAATGCCGTGCCACTTCGGCCATTGCCTCGGGGATATCGGGAGGGCAAGGTTCTTCAAACCAGAGGGGCGCCGCGGCTTCGAGTCGCTTGCCGAGACGGATCGCTCCCGATGGAGTGAATTGGCCGTGGGTTCCAAAGAGCAGGTCGGCACGAGGACCGACGGCAGCTCGTATTTCGTTGACGAACGCTTCGGAGCGATCCAGCTCGTTGATCGATGGCTGGCGGGGGCCGACCGCGCGGTACGGACCTGCCGGGTCGAACTTGATGGCGGTGTGGCCGTCCTCTACATACTGCACTGCCGTTTCGGCGGCCAGCGTTGGGTTCTCGTACACCTCGTCGTCGGCGCCATCTCGGGGATAGAGGTAGGTGTAGGCACGCACCCGGTCTCGGACTTTCCCGCCGATGAGGTCGGTGATGTTTCGCCCGGTCTCCTTGCCAACAATGTCCCAGCTCGCCATGTCGAAGGCGCTGAGCACACCGCCGATCGTGACGTCGGGACGGCCGGTGAACGCAATGGAATAGATGAGGCGTGTTCGTTCTTCGATTCGGAACGGATCGGTGCCAGAAACAAAACGATCAAACACGTCGGTGACGACGGCTTCAACGGTCGCAGCGTCGAATGGGGGCGAGTAGACCTCGCCCCACCCAACCGCGCCGGTATCGGTCGAGAGCTTGACAAAGACGAAGTAGCGGCCGCCGTAGCCCGGTGGTGGATTCGCAACTACGAACGTCTCGACGCTGGTGAACTTCATGACCTTTGCGTCCTCGTCCTATGAGTCCATGAGAAGAACGTTGCGGATGGTCGCGCCGTTTGCAACATCGGCGATCGCGTCGTTGATCTCTTCGAGGGAGAAGGTCGCCGACACAAGTTCGTCGAGCTTCAGTTTGCCCTCTCGGTACCACGTGATCAGCTGCGGGATGTCCCGGTTGATATCGCTCGAGCCCATCTTCGAACCTACGACCGAATGACCAACTGCGGCGACGATCGACGGGTCGAGCACGAGCTGGGTGCCGTTCTCGGGCATGCCCACGATGACAAGTTCGCCCATTGCATCGATGTAGCGGCTCGCCGCTTGGATCGCTGGCGCCGAACCGACGGTGACGACGCAGTGGCTTACTCCCTTGCGCCCCGTTGCCTCCCTAATGACTTCTTTGATCGTGTCGGGGGTCGCCGAATGAGTTGCGCCGAATTCCTTTGCAATCTCGAGCTTCTCCTCGGCGAGGTCGAGGGCGATGATGACCGGCGCCCCGACGATCGCTGCGCCCTGGATAGCGTTGAGGCCAACGCCGCCTGCGCCAACGACGATCACGGTGCTCGTGTCGTCGATCGACGACGTGTTGATCACCGCGCCAACGCCGGTGATCACACCGCACGCGAGCAGCGACGCGGCAGGCCACGAAATGTCGTCGGGAATCGACACGACCTGGCTTCGATCGACGATGACCTCTTCGGCAAATGAGCCACAGTTCAATGCGGCGAGCACGTCCTCGCCGGTTCCGTCGACGAGACGAGTCGCGGCGTCGGCTGGGAACTGGTTGTCGCAAAAGACGAGATCGCCGCGGTTGCAGTGGTGGCAGTCCCCGCACGAACGGATCAGCGTGACCACGACATGATTTCCGACCTCGATGCCGGCGACGTCGTCACCTACCGCAACAACAACACCAGCCGCTTCGTGACCATAAACCGCTGGGAGTTGACCTCCCCACGCGCCCTCGGCGTAGTGGATGTCGCTATGACATATTGCGCATGCCGCGATGTCGACGTGTACATCATTTGGCCCCAGCTCGCCGAGTTCAACCTCCTCGATCTCGAGGGGTTCACCGAACGTTCTACAAACAGCAGCCTTCATGCTTTGAGAGTTAACCAGCAAAGGCCCGAACAGTCATCTCGGGACAAAGATTGTGCGCGGCCGCATCGAACGCGTCACCTACTGGAGTAGGGCACCTTGAAGTTCGGGAATCCACGCGCCCTCATCCTCAGCGAATGCGCCAAAGCTCCCGTTGTACTCCCAGTACGAGTACGGGATACCAAGCGCAGTCGCTTCGTTCGCAACGGTGGTTGTCCACGCTGCTCGTTCATCGAGCGAGACCGTTCCAAGCCCGGAAAACGCTCCGAACTCGCCGAGATGAACCGGTACTCCGGTCTCGTCTGCCCATTGCGCCGCCTCCTGCAGCCATCCTCGGAGTGATTGTTCTGCGCTCACCAGGACACGGCGACAGCCCGATTGTTGCGTGCACATCTCGATACGTTCGAACTGCACGGGGATCGTTGCCGTGTTCGCATTGAGCATTGCGATGCCCGTCGAGTTCGACTCACACGCAGACAAATCGACGACGTACTCGCTCAGGTCGGTCGACAGCTGAACTCGTTCGATGTCGAATCCGGAGACGCCCGGATATTGGCACCCGAGTTGAATGCTGGTTGGCGAGCTTGCCCGCGCGGTGAAGCGGACTTCACCCGGTTGTTCGGCCTGCCCCCAGTCGAGTGCGAAGCCTGCCCACTGACGGGAGTAGTCGACCTGATAGAGCCCGTTGTCGACGCTGGTGGTCGACTCCCACGATCGATCGGTGAAGCCCGACGTGAGGGCCAGATCTGCCTCATCCCAGCTGACGCCGAGCGGCGGTACCGGGTCGATCCAGTCCGCGCCCTGATGGGTAAAGGGGAATGGTTCGTAGAGGTGGACCGTCGCCAGTATGTTGCCGTCGTTCACCACGTCGAGGGTCGGGAGATCGTCGATGTGGTTGAATCCGACCGGACCAACGAGAAGTTTGCGGGTCGGGTTAGTCGCACGGACGACGTCGACCAGGTCGGCGGCCAGCTCGTTCCACAACTCGGGTCGTTCGGTGAATTGCCCGTTCGGTTCGTTAAAGAGTTCGAAGACTACGTCGTCGCTCGCATCTGCGTACCGGGCCGAGATCTGTTCCCACATTGCGATGATCCGATCGCGATGTGCTGCCGGGTCGTCGTGTGCTTCGTCGTAGTGATGCATGTTCACGATGATCATGAGGTCGTTGGCTTCGGCCTGATCGATCGCCCACTGCACCCGGTCCCAGATGTTGGTGTAGTCGGGGTGGGTGATGGTCGGGTCCACGCCATCGGGAATGGTGAATGGCGCTTCGGTGTCGGCATAGCCGGCCCAACTCACCGGAAGGCGAACATGGTCGAACCCCGCTTCGGCAATGGTGACGAAGTCTTGGGCGTCGAGGCTCGCTCCCCAATCGCCCTCACGTGGCGCTTCGAGCATGTTGCCAAAGTTGATCCCTCGACCGAGGGCAGCTGCGGTTTCGGCAGCGGTTCGGACGGTTCGTTCTCCGACTACCTCGTCGACGTTGTCTTCATCGTCTGCCGGCTGAACCGCGCCAGAGGCAGCGCCGGTGATCTCGGACAACTCGTTCGTCTCCGCGGCGTCGGAGGCATCGGTCGAAGCAACGTCCACTTCGTCGAGGCCCGGCGTGTCGGCACCTGCCGTATCGACTTGGTCACCGGCCGAGGTTTCAGCATTTGAGCTGCTGCAGGCGCTCGCTAAGAGCGCAGCGGCGATCAGCCCGAACCACGCCCGCTTCGCTTTCGAGAGTCCTGTCATCGACCCCAGTCTAAAGCCCGCACTCCACCCACATGCCTCGCCCCTGAGAACGGTAAATCGGGGTCAGACCCCGGCATACCGTTACTCTGGCCATATGTCGCGTCCCCCTCTTTCGATACTTGACCTGTCGATCGTGCCCGTTGGTTCGACAAGCGCCGATGCGCTGACTGCGACCACGCGGTTGGCCCAGCGCGGTGACGACCTCGGGTTCGTTCGCTTTTGGGTAGCAGAGCATCACAACATGTCGGCAGTGGCGAGCACCGCTCCCCCGGTCCTGATCGCCCACCTCGCGGCGTCGACGAAACGGATCAGCGTTGGTTCGGGCGGCGTGATGTTGCCCAACCATGCGCCGTTCGTCGTGGCCGAACAGTTCGCACTGCTCGAAGCGCTGCATCCCGGCCGGATCGACCTGGGCATCGGTCGAGCGCCGGGCACCGACCGCAAGACGATGATGGCGCTTCGCCGAAATATGAACCCGATCGACGTCGATGAGTTTCCCGGTCATGTCCTCGACGTCATGGGGCTGCTCGGCGACGTTCGTAGCGAAGAGGGCCTACACAACGAGGTCGACGCAACCCCTGCAGCAACAAGCCGACCAACTGTTGCACTACTCGGATCGAGTGGGTACTCAGCGCAGCTCGCAGGAATGTTGGGCCTACCGTTCGGCTTTGCCCACCACTTCGGCATGGGCGGCACGAGTGAGGCAGCCGACATTTACCGGCAGCACTTCTCGCCTTCACCGGTGCTTTCCGAGCCGCACCTGATCGTCACCGCAGTTGCAGTTGCTGCCGAAACTCACGATGAGGCTGATCGGCTGATGGCATCGCACCGCCTCTTCAAAGCGGGCTTGCACACGGGACGTCTCTTCGGGTTCCTACCAACAGAAGACGCCCTCGACCACCCCAACTACGCCGAAGCAGCCGCCATGGGTTCGAACTCGATCTTCGGCACGCCCGAAGAGGTCGCCGAAGGCCTCGACAAGCTCGCCATCGAGATGGGCGCCCACGAGTTGATGATCACCGTGCCGGTCGCCGACGTCGACGCCCGAATCGAAAGTCTCGAACTCACGGCCAACGCCTGGTAGCGACCGCAATTTGATCTAGGGCTCGCGGGTAGCGTGGCGTTATGGAAGACACCTACACCCACGGACACCACGACTCGGTCGTTCAGTCCCACGCTGAACGATCCGCACAGGATTCGGCCGGGTTCCTCCTTCCACACCTCACCGAGAACATGACCCTCCTCGACGTTGGATGCGGCCCTGGGACCATCACGAGCGACCTCGCTACCCGCGTTGCGAGCGTCGTCGGTATCGAACCCCCAGGCACGGTCCTCGACACGGCTCGCGAGAACGCCGCTGCTCGAGGTATTACCAACGTGAGCTTAGAAGAAGGTTCGGTCTACGAGCTCGCCTTTGCGGACGACACGTTCGACGTCGCGTTCGCGCACCAGGTGCTACAGCATCTCTCCGATCCGGTGAGGGCGATCGAAGAGATGGTCAGGGTCACCAAACCCGGAGGTCTCGTTGCGATTCGAGACGCCGACTATCGGGCCATGGCGTGGTACCCGCAGCCTCCCGAACTCGATCGGTGGATGGAGATCTACCAAGCGGTGTGCCGCACGAACGATGCCGAACCCGACGCGGGTCGCTATCTGCTGTCGTGGGCGCTCGATGCAGGGGTCGAGCGCAGCGCGATCACGGCGAGTTCGTCGACGTGGTTGAAGGACACACCCCAAGCCGCAGCGACATGGGGCCGGACGTGGACCGACCGTGCGGTGAAGTCATCGTTTGCCACCCAAGCGGTCGACTACGGCCTCGCGACAGAAGACGACCTTTCCGCGATCTCTGAAGCGTGGAACGAATGGGGCACCCACGAGGCTGCATGGTTCATGATCCCTCACGGCGAGATCCTCATCCGCTGCCCGTAAGGGGCTCGGTCGAGGGTCGAGCGTCGTGGGAGCCAGCTACTGGATGAGCGCGTTGAGGAGCAGTTCGTTCCACGAGGCACTCGGGAGGTCATAGGCCGCAAAGTTGGAATGGAACTCCCAATACGAGAACGGAATGCCGTGTTCGTTTGCTTCGTCCACGACCGTTGCCGTCCATGCCGCACGATCTTCAAACGGAACCTGCCCGCCAGCAGAGAACGCGCCAAACTCACCGAGGTGCACCGGAACCCCCGTCGCCGCGCTCCACTCGGCCGCTCGCTCAATCCACCGACGCAACGCCGCCTCGGCCGAGGTCAGAAGGTCTTCACAACCGCGGACTTGGGTACAGATCTCGACGTCAGAGAGCAACACCGCAGTCGGCATTGGACTTGCGTTCATGAAGCCCATGCCACTTGCATCAGCCGGACATACCGAGAGATCTACAGTGAATTCCTGCACCTCGGAAGTCAGATCGATCAGTGGTACGTCGGCGGGAGTGAAGTCGTCGCTGCGACAACCGAGCAGCAAGCTCGCTTCGCCCGACGCACGGAAGGTCATTTCGGTTAGGCCGACTTCTTCGAGGAAGTCGATGCTGAACCCGGCCCACTGACGGTCATAGTCGAGGCGGAGCTGGCCCGCATCGGTGCTGACGCGCGTATCCCACGACCGGTCGTGAATGCCTTCGGAAAAGTCGAGGCCGTCGGCCGACCACGGAACACCAACCGGGCGCAGTTGTTCGACCCAGACAGCACCTTGGTGGGTGAAGTTGAACGGTTCGTAGAGGTGCACCGACGAGATGAGGTAGTCGTCGTTGGGCAGGACAAGTTCGTCGAGGTAATCGATCGTGTTGTATTCGACTGGGCCGACGAGGACCGCTCGGGTTGGATTGGTTTCGCGGACGACGTTGAGCAGGTCGGCGAGTAGCTCATTCCACAGTTCAGGCGATTGACTAAACGCGCCGTGCGGCTCGTTGAACAGTTCGAAGATGACGTGGTCACCTGCGTCGGCGTAGCGGGCCGCGATCTGTTCCCACATGGCAATGATGCGGTCTCGGTGAGCTGCCGGATCGTTGTGCGCTGCTTCGTAGTGGTGCATGTTGACGATGATCATCAGGTCGTTTGCCTCGGCCTGATCGATCGCCCAATCGACTCGCTCCCAGATGTTGGTGTAGTCGGGGTGCGAGATTGTTGGGTCGATGCCTTCGGGGATCGTGTAGGGCGCTTCGGTGTCGGCGTAACCCGCCCAGCTCACCGGAAGACGAACATGATCGAAGCCGGCGTCGGCGACGATCTGGAAGTGTGATGCGTCAAGGCCGACACTCCAGTCGCCTTCGCGGGGAGCGTCGAGGGCATCGCCGAAGTTCATTCCTCGACCAAGGGCTGCATTGATCTCAGCCCCGGTCAGAGGCGGTGGAGGTGGCGGTGGTGGCGGTGGCGGTGGCGGTGGCGTCAGGTCGACCCGGTATTCGAAGAAACCATTGCAATGCAACACCTCACTCCGCTTGTTCCCCGGCGCACAACGAGTCGAATTCGTATAGGTACCCGTCGACAAAACAGACGGATCCTCACTCTCATAAACCGTGCCATCAACCGCCAAAAAATCGACCCGAACATTCCGATCAACCGGCCGCGACCGGTCATTCACAAACCGAACCCGAACAACCTCATCAGT
>CALHXU010000031.1 GCA_938040365.1 uncultured Acidimicrobiales bacterium | reverse complement strand
GTGATGTCGTAGGCGACGCGGTTCACGCCCGGGACCTCGTTGATAATGCGGTTCGACATCTTGTCGAGCAACTCATAGGGAAGTCGGGCCCAGTCGGCGGTCATCGCGTCCTCAGAGGTGACCGCCCGGATGATCACCGCGTCGGCATAGGTCCGCTCGTCGCCCATCACACCCACCGAATTCACGCCGGGAAGCACAGCGAATGCTTGCCAAATGTCGCGTTCGAGTCCAGCGTTACGAATCTCTTCGCGCACGATGTAATCGGCTTCTTGAAGCAAGGCCACCTTCTCGGGGGTGACATCACCAATGATACGAACGCCGAGGCCGGGGCCAGGGAACGGCTGGCGCCACACGATCTCGTCGGGCAAACCCAACTCGGTGCCGACCGCACGCACCTCGTCTTTGAAGAGCAGCCGAAGCGGCTCGACGAGGTCAAACTCGATGTCGTCGGGCAAACCGCCAACATTGTGGTGGCTCTTGATCTTCGCCGCGTCGCTGGTGCCAGACTCGATGACATCGGGATACAACGTTCCCTGGACAAGGAATTGGGCGCCCACGACCTGCGCTTTCGCTGCCTCAAAGACGCGGATGAACTGTTCGCCAATCGTCTTGCGCTTCGCTTCAGGATCGACGACACCCTCGAGGTGTTCAAAGAAGCGCTCGGCCGCACTGACGTGAATCAGTTCGATGCCTTGAGTGCGTTCAAACGTTTCGACGATTTGGTCGGACTCGCCCTTTCGCATCAGGCCGGTATCGACATAGACACAACTCAGACGATCCCCAACTGCCTTGTGCACCAGCGCTGCAGCAACGGCCGAGTCGACGCCACCCGAGAGCGCACAGATGACGCGACCCTCATCACCAACTTGGTTCTGAATCAGCTCGACCTGAGTGTCGATCACGCTCGCCATGGTCCACGTGCACTCGGCGTTGCAGCCCTCGGTAAGGAAACGTTCGATCACGGTCTGGCCGTGCTCGGTATGGACCACCTCGGGGTGATACTGCACGCCATACAAGCCTCGGGCGGGGTCTTCGAACGCTGCGACTGGAGCATCGGGAGTCGATGCGGTGATCGCAAACCCCTCGGGCATCTCGGTGATTGCATCGAAGTGGCTCATCCACACGGTCTGGCTCTCGGGAAGCCCGTCGAGCATCGCACCCGCATTGGTCGCGACCGACAACTCGGTCCTTCCGTACTCGCCGCGTTCGTTGCGACCCACCGTGCCGTCTTGTTGATGGGCAATCAATTGGGCCCCGTAACAAATGCCAAGAACGGGGATGCCAAGGTCGTACACCTCAGGGTCGATCATTGGCGCGCCATCGACATGAACCGACTTGGGCCCGCCCGAAAAGATGATCCCGGTCGGAGCCTTTTCCCGAACCTCATCAGCGGTGATGCTGTGGGGAACGATCTCGGAGTAGACGTTGGCCTCGCGCACCCGACGGGCGATCAGCTGCGCGTACTGGGCGCCGAAATCGACGACGAGAACGGATTCTTCGGTTGGGTCTTGAACGGTCACTACTGGCTCACCAGAATTTCTGCTTTTTGGAAGTCTTTGAGATCGGTATATCCACACATCGCCATCGATTGGCGCAAACCACCGGCAAGGTTGACCGAACCATCATCTGAATGGGACGGACCATGGATGATCTCGGCGAGCGAGCCCACCGATGGGACCGCGACCCGACCACCTTGAGGAACGGTTGGATGCACGCTCTGCACACCCCAATGCCAACCCCGGCCTGGGGCTTCGGTAGCGGCTGCAAGCGGCGCGCCGAGCATCACCGCATCGGCTCCACAGACAACGGCCTTCGCTATATCGCCACCGGTGTTCATCGAACCATCGGCAATGATGTGGGTATACACGCCGGTCTCGTCGAGATGTCGAATGCGGGCGGCGCGAACATCGGCGAGCGCTGTTGCTTGGGGACCACCAATACCGAGCACGGACCGCACGGTAGATGCGCGGCCAGTTCCAACACCAACGAGCACGCCTGCAGCACCGCTGCGCATGAGGTGAAGCGCCGCCGAATAGCTAGCGCAATCGCCGACGATGACAGGAAGTTCGAGACGCCGGATGAACTCTTTCAAGTTGAGCGGATCAATTGGCTTATCCGACACATGTTCAGCCGAGATGACCGGTTGCTGGATCACGAGCAGGCCAAGGTCGGCGGCCAGGATCGTATCGATGTGGCGCTTGACCCGACCCGGACTGATCGCCGCGCAACTCACGACGCCCGCTGCGTTTATCTCGCCGATTCGAGCGGTGATGAGATCGGGGTTTACCGGCGCCTCGTACAGCTCTTGCATCCGTTGGGTCGCCGCATCGTCGTCGAGACCTGCAATCTCGGCAAGCACATCGTCTGCGTCCTCGTAACGCGTCCACAACCCTTCCAAGTTGAGCGCACCAACACCGCCCTGGCGACCAATCTCGATCGCGGTGTCTGGGCTGACCACCGAGTCCATCGCCGACGCCATAAACGGAAGGTCGAACTTGTAGGCATCGATCTCCCAGCGCAGATCGATATCTTCGGGGTCTCGTGTACGGCGGGTCGGCACGATCGTGATGTCGTCGAAGCCGTATGCACGACGAGCGGTTTTCCCTTTACCAATCTCGATCTCTGCCACTTCAGCCCTCTCGACCCGCTCGCCCCAACACCGAAGCGATCAATCTAGTCGGGTTATCCCTACCCCAATACTCCGGCAAGCGCTGTTTACCAATACATCCGCTTCGTTCACCATGGAACGATGTCCTCGATCTCTGACCACTTCATCGACCGCCTTGGCCAGCACCGAGCCCAAAAGCGGGCCTCGGAAGCGACGAGCTTCGTGTCGGACTACTCTGGGAGTATCACAACGACGTCGATTCCGGGCTCAACCGAGCAAAACCGAGCGCTGGCGATGAGCCAGCGAGTGGCCACGCGTGTGGTCAGGTGTGGGGTGTACGCGACGATTTCGCTTCCCTTCGTCGTGCTGTGGATGATCCTGATCTCGTCGATCTTTGGAACCATCTTTGGCCTCTTGTTCGTCGGGGTGGGCTTCCTGCTCCTTCCCTTTGCGCTGCTGGGCATCGGCCTCACCGGCGATGTTGAGCGGTGGCTGCTCGAAGCAACGCTTGACGAGCGCATCGAAGCCCCCGTTCGGCTCCGACATGGCCGCGGGCCGGTCAACTTTGTTCTCACTATCTTGAAAGACCCGAGCTACTGGCGCGAACTCGCCTTTGTCTTCCTTCGCATGATCGTTGCGCCACTCGCCTTCGCCCTGCCGCTCTTCAGCCTCTTGTTCGGCGTGTATCTCACCACCCAAGGACTGACCGCGGCAGTGTTTGGAGTCGCAGCGGTCCTCCTTGCACCGTTGACCCTTCTCGCACTCACCTCGGTACAGGTCTCGATGGCTCGGACCTTTCTCGGAGCGGACAAGCAAACCTTGGTGGCCCGAGTCGATACCGCAGTTCACCACCGAGACCTCTCGATCGCTGCAGCCGAGGCCGAACGCCAGCGGATCGAACGCGACCTCCACGATGGAGCCCAAGCCCGCCTGGCGACCGTCGCCCTCGACCTCGGGCGGGCCAAGCGCCGAATCGAACGAGAGGGTGGCGATCACGAGCTCACTCAAATCATCGATTCGGCACACAATGACGCGAAAGAAGCGATCGTCGAACTGCGGAACCTCGCCCGCGGGATCCACCCGGCGGTACTCACCGATCGAGGCCTCGACGCTGCGTTGAGTAACGTCGCGGCCCGATGCACCGTGCCCGTCCACCTCGACGTCCATATGTTGACCCGCCCAGCAGCACACATCGAGAGCGCCGCGTACTTTGCCGTGAGCGAATTGCTGACCAACATCACAAAGCACTCACAAGCTGGCCAAGCGTGGGTCACGGTCCGCGGCGACGAGGACCGCCTCCGGATCGATGTGAGCGACAACGGCATCGGCGGCGCAGACCACGCACTTGGTTCGGGTCTCCTTGGACTTCGTGACCGGATGCAATCGATCGATGGCGAATTGACCATTCGAAGCCCGCTCGCTGGCGGCACCTCGTGTTACATCGAGATACCGTTGCAACAGGTTCGACACCAGCCTGGTCATCAGACGCTTCGTCAAGCCCAGTAGTGCGAGCGCTGATCGTCGAAGACTCGGTGCTGCTGCGCGCTGGTGTTGCTCGACTGCTCGAAGACGAAGGCATCACCGTCGTGGGCGAGGCCGAAGACGCGCAGTCGTTTCTTCGCCAGTGGGAAACCCACCACCCCGACATCAGCATCGTCGACGTGCGAATGCCACCGACCCACACCGATGAAGGGATCCGGGCATCGGTCGAGCTTCGGACCCACCATCCAGATGCGAAGATCTTAGTGCTCTCCCAATACGTCGAAGAGCGGTATGCAAAGGAGCTACTCGCCGATGGGCGCGGTGGCGTTGGCTACCTGTTGAAGGAACGCATTGCCGATGTTGGTGAGTTCATCGACGCAGTCCAACGCGTGGCCGACGGGGGCACCGCACTCGATCCAGAAGTCGTCGCCCAGCTATTTGCCCGACGTCGCAACCCAATCGACGACCTCACCGCACGCGAGAGCGACGTGCTCTCGCTCATGGCTCAAGGCTTCACGAACCGGGCGATCGCCGACCAACTCTCGGTCGGGAACGCAACGGTAGAAAAACACACGTCATCGATCTTCTCCAAGCTTGGACTCGAACAAACAGCGACCGACCACCGTCGGGTGATCGCCGTGCTCGCGTGGTTAGAGCAGGCCTAGGCAATACTCCGCACCAACCAAAGATCAGCCGAGTGGACGCAGGTCGAATAGCCCATCTATCGGTGTTCAAACCACGCCGAACTATTCAGTAGAACGCGGGATGGGGCTGGCCTGGCCGCCCTTTCGACTACGGAGAAATCATGCTTGCATACATTGACGCCGGAACAGCAGCTGCGATTGCAGCGATGGCAACCGGCGGTCTCGCTGGTGCAAAAGTCGCGGCACAATCCCTCGTCTACGGGCGTTTCGGGAAGAAGAAGAATGCAACCACCGAAGAAATCGAGACGACAGACACGGTCATTGCTGAGCCCTCCGACAATCTCGCAAACAACCTGTCGACTAACCAGCAGGCTGCCTAAGTCACTAATGGTCGGCATCTCAATGCCGACCACAGAAGAGTGACTGCTTCAACGCACCTCAATCTTGTTCCTACAAACGACGATCTTTCGGCGTCTTCGTTTCGTGATCCTCATTCTCAGATCAGAGCAGTAGGTCGAGGCGAACTCGTGCGCAGCTTCTCCGCTGTTGCAGGAAAGCGGGCACTCGAATTCGCCGAGACGATTGCGTACCGAAAGCTGGTACGCCGCGGCGATCTCTTCGAACCGGACTGGGTCGAAACAAGAGAAGATGGCGAGGTCGCGTTCGGCCACACCGAGATACCGAACTGGAACTATCCGTGGGAGTGGACCTGGTCGATGCTTCGAGACGCAGCGATGGTGCACCTCGAACTTCTTTTGATCTGCGCCCGCGATGGCTGGACTATGTCTGACGCAACGTCGTTCAATCTCGTGTTCACCAACGGCCGGCCGGTCTTTATCGATCACGGCTCGTTCGTGCCGCGCGAGGAGAACGAACCGTGGTGGGCATACACCGACTTCTGCGAACATTTCCTGTATCCGTTGATGGTCACGAGCTACACGAACGCTCGACTCGCTCCACTTCTGCGCGGCGGTTTCGGACGAGTGTCGCTCAACGACGCCCATGCATTCCTCCGGTCGCACAAACTCAAGAAGGGCGTCCTTAAGTACGTGCTTCTCGCTCACGCAGCGGCTACAAAGTCAGACCTCTCGGTCGAAGAGGTCGCAGACTCAACCGCAGAAATGACGACCGAGATCTTCGTCAACATGCTCGAAGGCCTCCACAAGCTGATCGCATCGCTCGACGCTCCCGGTGGCGTCTCGACGTGGAGCGAATACAACCAGCGAGGTCACTACACGAACCTCACCCTCGACGAGAAGGGCACGTTTGTCGACAAGATCATCTCGACGACGAAACCCTCGACCGTCCTCGACATCGGAGCCAACGACGGCCACTTCTCTGCTATCGCCGCAGCCCATGCCGATACCGTTATCGCCGCCGATGGAGACCCCCTCGTCGTCGATCGTCTCTATGTTTCGAAGCCGCCTGCGAACATCCTTCCCCTCGTGCAGGACGCCACGAACCCGTCGCCGTCGATGGGCTGGCGATCACAGGAACGCACCGGCTTCTTCGAGCGAATCCAACCCGACCTGATCATGGCCTTGGCCGTGTTCCACCACGTCGCGTTCACCGGCAACGTTCCGCTCAGCCAACTAGCTATCTGGATGGCAGAAACGGACGCCGATTTCCTCGTTGAGTTCGTTCATCGAGAAGACGAGAAAGTCCAGCACTTACTGTCGCGCAAGACCGACCCAGACAGCTTCGACTACAGCCTCGACAGCTTCAAGAAACACACCGACCCACACTTTGAGCTCCTCGAAGAACAAACATTGTCGAACAACACTCGCAGCATGCTCCACCTCAAGCTCCGAAGCTGAGCGCTATGTCGGCGCAACGCGAAGGCACTGGGCAGAGCGAAGGTGCGGTGAATAACGAAGAGGCAGCGCCCACGTTGCGCACGAGACCCGTTTCTTGGATCATCGCGAAACTTCGGGGACTTCTCATCGTTTCACCCATCCCCGCTACTCGGATCCTCAGTGCGCTGATGGCCGTCGCGCTGACAATCCTTCCCCTCGGGCTACTCAACTACGCAAACAGCGGAGCGATCGCCGACCCAGCACCATTGTTCGAGATCGCCGCCATCGCTGGACTCGTCGCGCTCATCTCTGCAGTTCTTCTCGGTCGAGTCCTCGCCCCACATGTCGCAGCCATCTTGGTCGGAGCGCTGGGGTATGGCTTCTTCTCGCTGTCGTGGTTCGAAAGCTCGAGCACTATGTCGCTCCTCGTCGTGTGGGCCGTGTCTTCGATCTTCGGTGGACTCGTCCTCGTGTGGTTGGTCGGCAGCGCCCGGTGGGCCGTCGTTACCGCAGCAATCGCTGCGACGCTGATCGCCGCCACATTGTTCGGGCTCTCTATATTTGGCACCGCCGAGCGAGTCGACATCGCGCAGGGCGATGTTCCGGCGGCCCTTGCGTTCTCGGAGGTTCCTTCGGTTCGACCGAACGTCTATCTGTTCGTGCTGGACGGTTTTGCTCGTCCCGACATCACCACCGAGCAATTCGCTGAACACGGCCACGACTTTGATCTCTCGGGGTCGATCGACGCGCTCGAAGACCTCGGATTTATCCAAGATCTCGAGGGCACGGCCAACTATCCCCAAACGATTCTCTCGGTCCCCTCGACGCTGAACGCCAAGTACCATCACCTTCCTGAAGCGCCGCTCTCTGGTCGCGACATTTGGCTTCAAGGCCAAGCCGCATTGTCCGGTGAAAATACGTTGGTGAACTCACTTCGGACCGCTGGCTATGAGTACTGGCACTCAAGCTCGGTCCTATGGGCGACGAGCGCGTGCGATGCCGACATTGCTGACCGCTGCATTGGAAACCCCGGAACCGATACCGAAACCCTCGCCGCAGTGTGGTCTGAGACACCTCTGCGCCGGGTCCAAGGCCCGGACCTCGACACAGTCACCGACCCGACGACGGTCGTCGCGGACACGCTGGCCTCACGTGATGCACAACCCACCGACGAGCCCTACCTCCTGTTCTCCCACATCATCAGCCCGCATCACCCCTACCGATTCAATGACGACTGTTCACGACGCCCTGATGGAGTTGAGGGTCTGTCGTTCGTCGAAGGTGGCGCTCCTGAATTTCGCCCGCTGTACAGCGGAGCAGCAACGTGTGTTGCTAGCCAGCTCGAAAGCGCCATGGCCGAACTCATCGAGCGGGACCCAACTGCGATTATCTTCCTACAGGCAGACCATGGCTCTTCTTTTGAAGTCGACCCCGAGAACAACCCTTGGGATGAGAAAATGGTGCGGGAACGAATGGGAATTTTTCGGATGACCCGAATGCCCGATCACTGCCGTTCGGACGACCCCGCCGCACAGTCACTCGTGAACACCGTTCCATTGATCGTTGGATGCATTGCGGGCGAAGAACCAGATTTGATCGAGTCCCGGATTCTTCTCAGCGACTTTGTGACCGCTGATGTGCGCGATGCCGACAGACCACTAATCGAAGTCCGATAGAAGGTTTGATCTTTAATACGTTGGGCAGCGAACGCTACTCGGCTCTTAGGCGAGCGCGCTGAGCAATGACCAAAGTGCATCGACATGGCGCTGCTCGGTGCGGACTGCGCCTATCGAGCAGCGAAGCGCGATCTGGTCGTTGAGTTTGGTGTGGGTGAGGTAGGCCTCGCCCCCAGCATTGATTGCATCTCGGATGCGTTCATTCTCGGCGTCGCCGCCGACGTGTCGAAACGTCACGAG
>CALHXU010000030.1 GCA_938040365.1 uncultured Acidimicrobiales bacterium | reverse complement strand
GAGGCCGCCAGTTGCGCCCTCGCTCCAGCCTGGTGCAACCACCAAGCTCAGGTACGTGCCCGCCATGCCGGCAAAGCCACCGCCGATCGCTACTGCGGCCAAGCGAGTTGCAGCCACTTTGGTTCCCGCAGCATCTGCGGTCGCGGCGCTCTCACCGACGGCACGAAGCGAAAGGCCAATTCGAGTCCGGCTGAGCACGAACCAGGTGACGATGCCGAGCACGATTGCGAGCCAACTCAGCGCATCGATCGAAAAAATGGTTTCGCCAACCCATGCAATGTCGCTGAGCGGGCCGAGATTTACCGGTTCAAACCGTGCGGTCGACAGGATGCTCGTGAGCTGGAGGCTCTGGCCAAAGAATGCGGCGAGGCCGAGACCGAGGATCGTGAGGGCGAGCCCGCTCACTACCTGATCGGCGCCGACCACGACCGAGGCAATGCCATGGATCGTTGCGAATGCGGCGGTTGCGGCAATGGCAAAGAGGAGTGCGAGCCATGGGCTGCCGGTTTCGGCGCCGACCCAAAACGATGCCATCGCGCCGACGGCCATCATGCCTTCGACGCCGAGGTTGAGCACACCGGATTTCTCAGCGATCGTTTCGCCGAGGGCGGCGAGGTAAAGCAGTGTGCCGAATTCGAAGACCGAGATGATCAGCCCGATGATGGTCTCAGAAGTCATTGGCCGGCCTCGATGGTTGCGGGGCCTGTCGCCGAGACATCGGGAGCCGAATTATCTTCGGCCTGTCCTCCCGACCCGACTCGGGTGATCTGGTAGGTGGTGAACACTGCAGCGGCGAGCGCGCCCATTAAGACCAGCGCCTGAATGATGTCGCTGATCGATGCCGAGACGCCTTGGGTCTGGATCGCCGTACCGCCCACCCGCAACGCGCCGAACGCTATGGCGACGGCGGCAACCCCCGACGGTCGCATCAGTGCGAGCGCGGCGACGATGATGCCGGCGAACCCCCAACCCTCTGAGATGCCTTCGACGATGCGGTCAGATGAGTTGAGGCGGATCCCGCCAGCGAGTCCGGCGATGGAACCGGACAAGATGAGCACGGTCATGATCTTGGCTTTGAGCGAGATGCCGATGTACTCGGCCGCTTTCGCTGACGAACCTGCTACCCGCAGTTCGAAACCCCATTTGCTGCGCGAGGCAAAGACGCCGAACACCAGAAGCACAACCGCGGCGATGAGCACACCGATATTCGCTCGGTTGAACAAGACCGGCAGGGCAGCTTGTTCAGGCAGCACGGGAGCCACGGGGAAGCCAACCGCCGTCGGGTCCTGCCACGGACCATTCACGAGGTAACGGACCATCCGGATCGCGATCTCGTTGAGCATGAGCGTGGTGATGATCTCGTTTACCCCAAGGTGCGCGCGGGCGAGCGCCGGACCGAGGGCCAAGAGGCCACCGCCGACAACGGCCGCGACCAACATGATGACGATGAGCAGCGGACCGGGAAGATCAGGCCCGAGGCGAGCAACCCACGCGCCCGCGATAGCGCCTGCAATGATCTGACCCTCGGCGCCGATGTTCCACAACCCCATCGAGCCGGCGACCGCAACGGCGAGCCCAGCCAGCCCGAGCGGCACTGCTTGGGTGAGGGTGCTCGACCACGCTTGGCGGCTACCGAAGGCCGAATCTGCCATCTCGATGTAGATCTCGATGGGGGAGAAGCCGGTGGCGATCAGCAGGATCGCTCCGACGATGAGCGCTCCGGTGAGCCCGACAAGAAACGCGACAAGTTGGCCACCGGGAAGCGGCTTTTCACGTCTCGCAAGTCGATAACCGAACATCATGCTCCTGTCATTGCGGCGCCGACAGCGTGGCGGGTTGCGGCGTCAGGATCGAAGTTGGCGGCGATCTTGCCCTCGTGCATGACGAGGAGGCGATCGCTCAGTGCAAAGAGTTCCTCGAGGTCCTCGCTGATGAGCAAGATCCCAACTCCGGCAGCCGCCTGTTCGACAAGGATGTTTTGTATTGCTGCGACGCCTTGGACGTCGAGGCCGCGCGTGGGCTGTGCGGCGATCAGGACCTCTGGTTCGCCGTCGAGTTCTCGGCCGACGAGCAGTCGTTGCAGGTTGCCACCCGACAGGCCAGCGAGCGGTGCATCGATCTTGCCTACCTTGATCTGGTAGCGGTCGATCAGACCCTCGGCTTGGTCGAAGGCGGCCTTCCGATCGACGAATGCACCCGACCCGAGCGTTTTGTAGTTGCGCATCATTGCGTTTTCGACCGCGTCCATTCGTGGTGCGAGGCCGACCCCGAGACGGTCTTCAGGCACGTACGCAAGCCCGGCATCGTTGCGGTCTCCGGGGCTGAGTGCAGACACGTCGGTTCCCGATACGCTGACCGTGCCCGACCGGAGCGAGGTCAGCCCTGCGAGAGCATCGGCGAGAGGGCGTTGCCCGTTGCCCGCAACGCCGGCAATCCCGACGATCTCCCCAGCACCGACGCTAAGCGACACATCGTCGACCACGTGGCGTCCGTGTACATCGACGACCGTGACGTTCGTGACCGAAAGTGCAGTTGCGCCGACCTCGGTCGTGCGGACTCGCCGCTGCGAGACCGCGGTGGCCTCACCCACCATCAGCTCGGCCATGCTCGCTGGGTCGAGTTCGTCGACGGGCAGCGATGACGCGACGGTCTTGCCGCCCCGGAGCACGGTGGCTTCGTCGCAGAAGGCTTTCACTTCATCGAGCTTGTGGCTGATGAAGATGATGCTCCGCCCCTCGCTCGCCATTGCGCTCGTGATACGGCCTAATTCTTCTGCTTCGGCCGGGGTGAGCACGGCGGTCGGCTCGTCCAAGATGAGAACTTTTGCGTCCCGCCATAGCGCCTTTAGGATCTCGACGCGCTGGCGCTCGCCCATCGAGAGCTGCCAGACCTGCCGGCCCGGCTCGGTCGCAAGCCCGAAACGCTCGGCCAGCTCGCCGACCTGCTTTTCGATCGCTCCCTTGGCAACAATGGCAGGAGCGGCGCCGAGCGCAACGTTCTCCGCGACCGAGAACGTCGGAATGAGCCGAAACTCTTGGTACACCATCCCAACACCAGCGGCGATCGCAGCCGCCGGGTTTGCGAAACGTTGCTCGACTCCATCGAGGCGGACCGATCCCTCATCGGCGGTGTAGACGCCGGCGAGCACGTTCATCAGCGTCGTCTTGCCCGCGCCGTTCTCGCCGAGCACTGCGTGGACCGTGCCCGAACGCACCGAGAGCGACGCTCCGGCGTTGGCGATGACTCCGGGGAACCTCTTCCAGATTCCCTCGAGTTCTACAGCGGTCACTTCTCTCCTCGTCGGGAACGCAAACGGGGCCGTCCCAGCGATTGCGGAACGGCCCCGAAGCTATTCGAAACTCTGCCCAGTGGCTATTTCGCCAACGGGTGAACTATCGGCTCAGCCCTCGGGCGACCCGACGACACTTAGCCCTCGGGCGACCCGACAACATTGTCGACGAAGAAGCTCATGGTGAGAAGCACACCATCGTGGATGGCGTCGCCCTCGCTCGCAACGACGACGTCGGGAGCGAACGGATCGGTGAGCTCGGTCTGGATGACCCCGTCTTCGATGATGACGTTTCCGTCCTGATCGGTGATGGTGCCCTGATCAAAGACGTCGAACTCGCCAGCGAGAATTGCGTCCTTAACCGTTTCCATCTCGGCTGCTGCTGGAGACGATTCGGGAATCTCGATGTCGACGACGCCATCGGCCATGCCGCCCCACCATGCTTCTGGGGTGTAGGTGCCGGCTTCGACCGCCTCGATGACTTGGCTGTAGCGAGGGGTCCAGTCCCATACGGGTGCGGTGAGGTAGGCGTCGACCTGCGCGCTCATGTCGCTGTGGTAGCCAATGAAGGTGCCACCGGCTTCAGAAATTGCCTGGCCGGTTGCGGTGGAGTCTTGGTGCATCGACAACACGTCTGCGCCAGCGTCGATCAACGCCTGCGCGGCAGCGGTCTCTTCTGGAATGCCGAACCACGTGCCGGTCCAGTTGACCTCGACGACCGCGTCGGGGTTCGTCTCTTGCACGCCGAGTGCGAAGGCGTTGATGCCACGAATGACCTCGGGGATTGGGAACGCAGCGACGTAACCAATCGTGTCCGACTCGGTAGCTGCACCGGCTGCCATACCCGCGATGTAGCGAGGCTGGTACATGCGGCCGAACGTGTTGCCCATGTTGGTGTCGTTCATGAGGAAGCCCGAGATGTGCTCGAAGGTCACGTCAGGGTTGTTGTTGGCAAACTCGAGCGTCGCGTCTTGGTAGCCGAATGAGGTTGCAAAGATGAGGTTGTAGCCGTCGTCGATGAAGCCCTGCACGGCGGTGTCGAACTCGGCGCTGTTCTCTGGCACGCTCTCGACAAACGCAGTCTCGGCGCCGGTTTGTGCCTCTGCACCTTGTCGGCCGAGGTCGTGTTGGAAGTTCCAGCCAGCATCGCCAACGGGGGCGACCATCACGAATGCCGCTCGTACTTCGCTGCCGCCAGATCCTTCGTCAGATCCCTCGGCCTCTCCAGAGTCGTCGGTTTCTGATCCGGCGTCGGTCGACGTTGCGGTGCTATCGCTTCCACACGCGGCGGCTACGAGAGCCAGGATTGTGAGAAACGCGAACAGCGTTCGTCTCATCTTCGTCATTGCTAAACCCCTCCAGGTTGAATAAGCACCCTGTTCTAGTCGCTCCGCCGAAATAATGCCACGCAGGAAACACCGATGTAACCGGTGTCTCTTAGGTCGGCGTCGGTGAGGGGGTTCGGGCGGGTGGTTATGCCCAGAATCGGTCGAGTACGTCGAGCCAAAGTTTCGTCGTGAGACGCAACGATTCGACGTCGATTCGTTCGTTGTGACCGTGGAAGCGATTGAGAAACTCGCCGAGGCTTACCTCTGGGCTGAGCAGGCCAGCACCATAACTCGGCGCCCCTTTTTCGCGGAAGTAGCGGGCGTCTGTTCCGCCGGTCACCATCGACGGCAGAACGCTGGCTCCCGGGTACGTCATCTGGATTGCGTCGGTGAGCGCGTCCCAAAGCGGGCCAACGGCGGGCGACATGCTCGCCGAGTCCGAGTGAATCGGCTCGATCTCGACCGACCCCATAAGCGCCGGACCGATCGCCTCGCGAAGGTGCGCGTGGGCGTCGTCGACGTTCTCGCCGGGCAGCACCCGAATGTCGACGGTGAGTTCGACCCGGTCGGCGATCGTATTGTGTTTGGTTCCACCCGAAATGAGGTTCGGTGAAAAGCTCGTGTGACAGCACGAGTGCAGGTTGCGGGCAAGAGCCGGTTCCATCTCGTCGAGCGCTTCGTCGATACGACCGGGGTCGAGCAGCTTTGCCTCGAGGTCGGCGTCGAAACCCTGTGCCTTGATTCGGCCTTCGAAAAGCTCATCGATTCGGGCGCCCGGATTGTAGGCCTCGATTCGTCGGACGATCTCGGCTGCCTTCGAGATGGCGTTGTCGGTCTTGTAGGGCATCGAGCCGTGCCCCGGCTCGCCCGACACGATGAGCCGCTGCGCGCACACGCCCTTTTCTGCCGTCGTGAGAAGGACCTTGATGCCGTCGTCGCTGACGAGCGGCGAGCCTCCGTACTCGGTCAAGACATAGTCGGTGTGCAGGACGTCCCAGCGACTCTCGACGAGCGGTTTCGCGCCGTACAGCCCGCCCGCTTCTTCGTCGGCGACACCGAAGTAGATGATGTCGCCCGCGTAGCGACGCTTCGATGAGGCGATGTGGCGAAACGCGATAGCCATCGATGCCGTCACGTTCAACATGTCGACTGCGCCCCGACCCCAAATCTCGTCACCGATGCGTTCGCCCCCGAACGGATCGACCTTCCATCCTTCAGGCGAAACGGGCACGACATCGGTGTGGCCCATAAGCATCAGCGCTGGGGCATCGGGGTCGGTGCCGGGAAGGCGAGCAACGATGGAGTCCCGGTCGGGTAGGCCCGGCAGTACCTCGAGGTCGACGCTTGGGCCCTCGATCACCGTCTTCAAGACGTCGGCGTTGCGACTCTCGTGGCCAGAATCTGGGGTGCCGTCGTTGACGCACTCGTTCCTGATGAGCACTTGGAGCAGATCGACGACCTCGCCTGTCAACGTGTCGAGCGTGCTTGGATCGGCGGTCATGGAACGAAACTAGCAAAGGCGCTAGCTAGCGTCTGGTGCGGTCAACTCTCGGTAGTTCTTCAAGGCCTTTGCATGACCCTTCGCTCCGGACCCAATCACGCCGCCCGTCCGCGCTTTCTTCGCTTCGGATTGGACTGCCTCGAGAAGGCCACTGATGTCATCGCCAATGCCGGCCGATTTCACCGCCTCGACCGCAACATAGAGATCGCCGAGCGACTCCATGACGTCTTTGTATTCCTTCTCGAGCTTGTGGTGCGCCTGCGCAATCTCTGCCTCTGTTGCCATATCGGTACCCTACCGCAGCCACCACAGCGCCAAGGCACGTCACGGGCCCTCCCTCCGCAAAACACCACCCACCACCACCCCAACCAAGGATTTGTCCCCCGTTTGGAACCTATGCGGTATCAAACGGGGGACAAATCCGGGGGCGGGGTGCGTTGTCAGAGGGGTTGACTAAACAATGGCGATGGCAGATTTTACAGAACTTGATCGGCGGGCCTCGGCGCAGTTCGGATTGCTCAGCGCCGAGCAACTCTTGGAAGCCGGCTATTCGAAACGAATGGTCGCTCAGCGTGTGAGTCGAGGTGAATTTCGCAGACGCGGGAGAGGAGTCGTGCAGCTCGCAGGAACTCGTGAGTCTTGGGAGCAGGATCTTCTCGCTGCGGTGCTGAGCGTTTCGCGTGACGGACTGGCCTCGCATCGCTCAGCGGCCCGACTGTGGGGGTTTCGGTCGGTCGATCCAGACATCGAGCTTTCGATTCGGTACCCAAGAAAAGCGTCGGCCGCAGGAGCCATCGTGCATTCCATACGCGATCTTGAACTATCCGATCGAACCGAGATCAGTGGTATCCCAGTAACTACACCCGAGCGCACGATTTGTGATCTCGGCCTCATCTTCCCCGAGACCGAGGTGCATCGGATACTCCTGCACGCCATCGCGACCGGGCTCGTTCTGCCCCGTGATCTCTGGTCCATGCGACAACGAACGAGCAAGCAGGGGAGGAACGGAACCGGAGTCTTGGAGCGGGTGCTGGCCTATCTTCCTTCCCAAACGGCCTTTGCTGAATCAGGATTAGAACTGCTCTTCGCCGAACTATGCGAGCGGTTCAATATTGAGAGCCCTGTCGCTCAGCTTCCCGTCCGAGTTTTCGGACGCGACTTCCGTCTCGATTTTGCGTGGGTAACCGATCGCGTGTTTGTCGAGATCGATGGGGCTGCCTTCCATTCGTCCCCAGCACAAATAGCGAACGATGGAGGTCGCCAGAACCTTCTCGTTCAGGCCGGCTGGACACCGTTACGGTTCACCTACGCCGACCTCACCGAGCGCCCTGGCTTTTGCGCCCGTCTCATCAACTCCACCAGAGGATCTGTCCCTACTTTGGAACCTATGCGGTATCAAACGGGGGACAAATCCTGAGGTTGGGGGTTAGAGGGCGGCGAAGACCTCGGCTGGCGGCGCGGCGATGCCGGTGTAGAAGGGGCCAAACTCGGCGTAGACCGAGGATGCCTCATCGAAACGCATCGAGTAGACGCAGTCTTTGAGGTCGTCGGGGTGTTGTCCGAAGAGGGTGACGCCCCACTCCCAGTCGTCGACGCCGGTGGCGCCGGTGATGACTTGGAGGATGCGGCCCCTGAACTTTCGGCCTGACGTGCCGTGTTCGTACATGAGCTTACGGCGTTCGGCGAATGGGAGCGTGAACCAGTTGGCGTGGCCTTCGCGCTTCTTGCTCATTGGGTAGAAGCACCACGCAGGTTTGTCGCCGACGACGTCGCTGAGGTCGGGGTAGAGACGCATGTTGCGCATTTCCTCGGGCACACCGGCGGCGTACTCGCTGATCTCGGTGAGCGAAACGAACGAGTCGACGATGTCGAGACCGGCCTTTGCCACCTCAGACTGGAATGAACGGAGTGCCCACCAGTCGGGGTGCATTGCCATGATCGCGACATCGGCTTTGTGCCCGAGCATCGACACGGTGATGACCTGCACGTCGTTCGCCTGAGCTTTCTCGATCGCGGCGATTGCGGCTTCGGAATCGAAGTCGGCGGCCGGCTTGCAAAAGAGGTGGACGACGCCACGGCCCTCGGACGGTGCAACAGGTTCAGTCATGGCGCCATTCTACGAAGCTCAGCGGTGGTCCGGCACTCGATCGGGAAGTCGGGGCGGTCGTCGACGTGTTTGACCATCCATGGCAGAACGCTCCCCAATGCGACGAAGGCAGTGGATTCAATACATCGCTGGTCTGTCGCTGTTGTTCGCAGCGTGCTCCAGCACGGCGTCCGATGCAACCACGAACGGCTCGACGGACAACACGACCCCATCCACTCTCGAAGCTGGTGCAGAAGGGTCCGATTTGTCCGAACCGCAACGCCAGATTGGGGCCGATGCCTGGCCTACCTTTGGTCTCGATGCCGGCCGCCGGGCGGTAGAAGTCGAGACGGCCACGCCCCTCTCAGAACCCGAGTTGCTTTGGCAGTTCCCGACCGGCGGCGTGGTCGAGTCATCTCCCGCAGTAGTCGACGGGACGGTCTATGTAGGCACCTTCGATGAGCAGCTCTTCGCAATCGATGCGGCCACCGGGGAGCAACGCTGGACGTTCGAGGTCGGCGGATTGGTTCGAGCATCACCTGCGGTTGTCGATGGACGAGTGTTCTTCGGTGCTGACGATGACCTCTTCTACGCGGTCGATGCCGACACGGGCACCGAGTTGTGGCGCTTTGCGCTCGGCGGTGGAGGCGAGCAGAGTTCTCCTGCGGTCGTTGATGGTGTGGTCTTCTTCGGGGGCTTTGACGCCTTCGTTTACGCGCTCGACGCAGCTACCGGAGATGAGATCTGGCGGTTCGAGACCGGCGCCGGAATCTTGTCGTCGCCGCTCGTCGTCGACGGCATCGTGTACATCGGTTCGATCGATGGACGCTTTTATGCGATCGACGCAGCCGACGGCACCGAACGCTGGAACGTTGCAACGGGTGGCTCGGTCTTCAGTTCTGGTGCACTCATCCCAGCGGGAAGCGGACCCGATGGTCGTGCCGCTGTGACTTTTGGTTCTGACGACGGTCGGGTCTATGCCGTCGATGCCGATACCGGCGAACAACGATGGAATTTACAAACGGCGCGGCCGGTGTTCGCAACCCCGGCGGTAGCCGACGGCGAAGTGATCGTTGGTTCTCGAGACGGATCATTCCTCAGTATCGATGCAGGCTCGGGCGAGGTGACTTGGTCGACCAATCTCACCGAGGTGCTTTCGTCGGCTGCGGTTGACCAAAGCCGGATCTATGTTGGGTCGAGCGATGGATCGCTTCACATTCTCGACCGCAGCGGGGCCTCGGTCACGCAACTTCCCGTTGGCGAATTGGTGTGGACCTCACCAGCTGTTGTCGACGGTCATCTCTTCTTTGGCGCCCATGATGGAAACGTCCATGCCTATCGAGTGGCTTAGCTCTCCGGCGTTCGGTCTTAAGCGGTAGTGCCGGCTGGCTCGTCGGCGACGAACACGGTCAAGAACAATGTGAGCACGCCAACCGCTGCTGCGATGGCCATGAGCGTGCCAAAGCCGAACCGTTCGTAAATGCCGACGGCGACGAGCGATACTCCCGCTCGCCCCAAGATCGAAACTGCCGTGGAGCGGGCGACCATCGCAGCTCGTGCGTTCGGGTCGAGTTCAGACATCAGCGAGATTGCCGAAACGATGGCGAACTCAAAGCCGAGAAACATCGCAGCGAGAAAGAGCACGGCGAAGACGAGCGGAGCGGCGGGAGCGATCGCGAGGGCGATCATGGCAACCACCATCAACGAGGTGCCAAGTGCGATTGCGCGCTGTTTACCGAGGCCGTCGGTGAAGCGCGAGGTGGCCAACGTGGCGGTTACTTCGGTGACCGCCCCAGCGAACACGACCAAGCCAATGCCGGTCGCCGAGAGCCCGTAGGTGTCTTCGAGCCAGAGCCCATGTCCAATGAACATGAACTGTGCCGACGCGATGAGCAGCGCGAAGGAGGCGAGGCTCGCGAAGGCGGTTCGGGTCATCGTGGGTTTCGTCGATTGCACCGGATCGGTCGCCGACAGCGATGCGCTGTTCCGGCTGGTGACGAGGCTTGCGGGGAATGCGACGACGGCGAGTGCTGCCGGCGCGGCTCGCCAGCCAAATGCGTCGATAAGGACGCCCATCAGCGGTATGCCGAGCAGGGCCGCTCCGCCCCAAGAAAGCTCGACGAGGCCGGTTGCTTTGCCGCGTCGTTCATAGGCAACGGCGTGGCCAATCCACGCTCCGGTTGCGATGTTCACGACGACCGAGCCAAAGCCAACGATGAGGAATCCAATGATGAGGCCGAGCGGTGCCGTCGCCGAAATCGCCATGCCGATAGCGCTACCGGCGCCAGCCGCCGCGAGTATGCGGCCGGTGCCTCGCCGGTCGATCACCCGGCCAGCCAGCGGCGCAGCAAGTCCAGAAAGGTCGCGGGCGGCGAGGACCGCGCCCATTGTCCCGTTCGATATTTGCGCGCCGCGGGCAAATGCGGGCAGGAACGAGTAGCCCATTCGCAGCGCCGTATTGACCGTTAAGCGCAAGAGGATGACCCACGGCAGCATCTGGCGGACCGCGGGCGCGAACGACGAATCGACAGGGGAGCGGTCGGTCGTCGATGACATGGGCACGAATGCTACCGGGCGCCTCTAAAGTGTCGACCAACGGCGAGTTACCTGCGCTGGCCGTTATTACGGTTTGCTCAACTGGGAAGAATGGTCGCCGATGGTGGCTTTACGAGCTATGGACACACGGACGCCATTCACTTCACCAGAAGCGAAGTTTGCACGCGCCGACAGTCCATCGTCGAACACCATCCCCGTCTCCACTTTTGGTCGCGCTGGCGAACGTCATGTGACCGGAACCATCACCCGCCGACAGGTCGACCAACACCGCTGGCTTACCGAAGCACCCCGCCGGTATGTGGTCGGATTTGCGCTCCTCTTTGCTCCCCGGATCTACCGCGGCCTCACCGAAGGCAGCGACCCGCAATCGGTCGCCGTGCTGACAATCGTTCTTGCAGCGGCGGTGTTCGGCATCGTCAGCCTCCAAAATCTCATCGCTCAGCGTCGCATTACGAACGAAGAGGAGTCTGGCGACGCGACCCATATTGCAAGTGGTGTGCTGCTCGGGTCGGGTCCGCTCAGCGCTGGTCGTTCGGCGACCCAGGTCGGCATTTACGCTACGAACCATGGCGTGCTGGCGGTGACCGAGAAACGAGGCCAACGTCGAGAGCTAGACGTGCACCGGCTTGACCTCACGGCGACGCCATCGGGCCGAGTGACGAGCAGCGGCTTCATGGTCGACGGCGAGCAGTATGCCCTTCGGGCGGTCCGAGGCCAGATCCGCCCCTCGAGTCTGTGACCCGACTGTTCGACGACGTTCGTGGTCTAGGTTGGGTCGATGAACATCGAGCGAATGCATACATCGGAACGTGCCAGCAAGATCGTGAAGCATGGTGGAACCGTGTACTTGTCCGGCCACGTTCCCGAAGATCCCGAGGCCGACATTTCCGAACAGACCCGGTCGACGCTCGAACGGATCGACGCGACCCTCGCCGATGCGGGCACCGACAAGGAGCATCTCCTCTCGGCCACGATCTTCCTCCGCGACATCGACAATCACTTCGCCCCGATGAACGAGGTATGGAACGCGTGGGTACCGACCGGCCATGCTCCGGCCCGAGCCTGTGTTGAAGCGCACATGGCTCGACCTGGTCTACTCGTCGAAATCTGCGTGATCGCTGCGGAGCGGTAATTCGCTGCCATTCAGCAGATCCCCAGTCAGTACAAGTTGATCTCGCCGTCGCGGATAAAGCCGGCGAGGGTGACGTTTCCAGCGTGCGCGGTGTCGACGGCGAGCGCCGAAGGTGCGCTGACCGACACGATTGTGCCAAAGCCCCCCGCCCATGCTTTTTGCACCATCTCGAAACTGGCTCGACCACTGACATACAGGCCGAGCTCGGGCGAAGGCATCTGGCCGTCGAGGATCATCCGGCCAACGATCTTGTCGACGGCGTTATGACGCCCAATGTCTTCGCGCACCAACCAGATCTTGCCGTCTTGATCGAATGTGGCCGCCGCGTGTACCGCGCCCGTTTTTGAGAACAGCTCTTGGCGTTCCCGAACGTTCTCGGCGACTTCGATAAGCAGTTCGGCATCGAACGGTTCGGTGTCGAGCGGGGTGAGCCTGTCGGTGAGTTCGTCGATGGCGTCGGCGCCGCAGATGCCACACGACGAACTGGTCGAGCCAAGGCGGGGCGTGGGCGTTGGTGCTTTGCCGCCGGTTTCGACGGTCACGGTGTTGAACTCGCTTTCCAGGGCCGAGCCATCGGCGCAGTACCGAACCGAGCTCACGGCGGCATTGCCAAGCATGCCCTCGGCGTGCAAAAAGCCGACGGCGAGTTCGTAGTCGTTGCCCGGCGTCCGCATCGTTGTTGCGACTTTGGTGCCGTCGAGCTGAATTGTCATTGGCTCTTCGACGATGACCTCGTCGGGTCGTCGTCGCTGCCCTGTCGGCCCGAAACGTTGCACAAACACCTTGCGGGTCCGGCCCCGTTGTACGCGATCGCTCACGTAACTGAGTCTACGAGTTGGTTTCGGTTACGACATGGCGAGCGCGGCGCCTGCCTTCGTCGCAGGCGCCGACAGCGCTACGAGTTCATCGCTTCGGCCTACTCGGTCAAAGGAATGATGCTCTGGGTTGAGTATGTGGCGGGGTCTGGCAAGGTCAGTTCGCCCGCTACGTCCTGTTCGATGTAGTCGATGAACACCTGGGCATATTCGAGCAGCGTGTCAACCGAACGGCCATCATCGACAACCGACTCGAACGTGGCGTAGCCGTCGCCGCCTCCTGCGGTAAAGCTGTTGGTCGCAACGATGAACGTGTCGGCTGGATCGAGCGGCACATAGGCACCGTCGACGAGCACTTCAATGTTCGACAGTCGCTCTCCGTCGGCCGCGTTGAGGTCGACGTCCCAGCGAATTCCCGCGCCGTACGGGTAGGCGCCCGACGAGCCATCGGGGTCGATCGAGAACGCGATCGCCTCTTCGACTACGGCAGCGACCTCAGCACCGGTCATCTCGAGTTCGACCACCGTGTTTGCAAATGGCAGGAGCTCAAAGACATCGGCGATCGTCACGTCACCTTCTGGGATGTCGATACGAATGCCGCCCGAGTTCTGAATCGCGATGTCGGCTCGGAAGGCCCGGGCCAGGAACGCGTTGGTCACGAGCTGCTGAATGTCGCCGCCGTTGTCTGCAGTTTCTGACACATCGCAGAGCTGGCTTCGACCCTGACCTGGAATTCGTTCGAGGCACAGGTCGTCTGTTGCTGCGCCGATGACCTGCATCTGCAGTTCGTCTACCTGGCCCGAGAATTGGTCGAGCACCGCTTCGGCGTCGGCATCGGGGGTCACGATCGAAAGTTCTGGGCGTGCCTCGACGAACGCAACGACTTCGTCGCGTGCCTCGCCAGTGAGTTCTTCGCGGTCTGCGTCCTCGGACGGTTCCCGCTGGAACGAGTCGGCCAAGATCAGGTGTGGTGTACCTTCACAGCCCGACACGACACCGTCTTCGTCGAAGCTGACGTTGAGTTCGCCGACGACCCAGCTGAACTGCCACGCCTGCACGACACAGACCGGGTTGCCGTCGGCATCGGTGGTGCGTTGTGGGTATTCGCCGCTGGTGTTCAGGCCGAGGTCGTCGAAGTTGCCGAGCAGCGAGTGGCTATCGCCACCGACGATGACGTCGACGCCGCTGACTTGGCTTGCGAGGTCGAGATCGTTGTCCAACCCAATGTGGCTGACCAGAACGATCTTGTTCACTCCGGCAGCGGTTAAGAGATCGACCTGCGCCTGCGCGGTTTCGATTTCGTCGAGGAACTCGGTCGTGTCGAGTGGGCTCGACGAGTTCTGGGTCTTGCCCGCAATATCGATTCCGACGTAGCCAACGCGCTCGCCACCGTCATATTCGATGATCACGTTGTCTTCGAAGATCTTGTCGCCCTCTGGAGCGAGGGGAGTGCCAGGTGCTGGGACGACGTTCGCTGCGACTGTGGCGGTGTTGCAATTTGCTGATCCGTTGAGGTGGCCGAGGAAGTCGGCCAGACCTTGGTCGGAATTGTCGAACTCGTGGTTTCCGAGCGCAAACACATCGAAGCAGGCTTCGTTCAACAGCGCTGCGTCAGCTTCGCCCTCGAACAGGCTGAAGAACAAGGTGCCGGTGATGGCATCGCCAGCGTGGAGCTTGACTACATCTCCGCTGGCTTCGGCTTCGAGCTCGTCGATCTTTGAAACGACACTTGGGAAGCCGCCGAATTGGACGCGGGTCTCGCCGCCGGGCAGTTCGAGATCGCCCGAGTCGGGATCGAGGTGGCTATGGGTGTCGTTGACATGGAGGATCGTCAGGTCGAACGGACCGCCATCGGGTGCTGGTGCTTCCGGTGCTGGTGCTTCGGGTGCCGGTGCTTCAGGAGCCGGTGCTGGAGCTGGTGCTTCGGGTGCCGGTGCTTGGTCGCTGACCTCAATGACGCTGTCGTCTCCGGGACCGGGGTAAAGGTTGTCGACCGCTGGGTCGCCTTCGAGTGAGTCGTTTCCGGATTCGCCGAGAACAAAGTCTGCTCCGCCATTGCCCGCAACGGTGTCGTTGCCGTTGCCGCCGAAGAGGAAGTCGTTACCGTCGCTGCCCGAGATCGTGTCGTCGTCGTTGCCGCCTTGGATATGATCGTCACCTGCACCGCCAACCAAGATGTCGTTGCCAGCATGACCACAGATGGTGTCGTTGCCGGCTCCACCGTCGATTGCGTCGGCGCCGAACGTTCCAATGATGACGTCGTCGCCATCGGTACCTTCGGTCAAGATGCCCGACTCTTGGACGATGATCGTCGCCTCTAGTCCGTTACAGATCGTGCCTTCGCCAGAAACGGCATCTTCGGCAGCAACGGTCGGCACTGCCGCAACGGTTGCTCCCACCAAGGCGAGCGCAAGGCCCGCTGCTTTCAGTCTCATCGTGTCCCCAAGTCGTCAAGAAATTACGTGCACGGCCATCCTTGCTCGCGCACGACGGAGTGTCCACTGACTTGTGTTACAAAACTGCAAACAGTGACTAGAACGACGACGCTCCGGAGTGAGCTAGTCGCGCCGAGTGACCTTGAGTGAACGCCGATCGAGCTCGCGTTCGATTTCGTCGAGGGGGATTCCTTCGGCGGCGAGTCGGGTCATGACGAAGAACAAGACGTCGGCGGCTTCGTGCACGATCTCGGCCCGGTCGGTCGCCTCGTTCAATTCGGCGGCCTCTTCGCTGATCTTTGCAGCGAGCAGCTCGCGGTCTTCGAACAGTCGCTTGGTGAAGCTTCCATCGGGTGCGTTGACGACCCGGTCGAAGAGTCGCCGTTCGAGTTCGGTGAAACCATCGAAGTCGCCAAAGCAGGCGGTTTGGTCGAGGTGGCAGAAACCGCGGCCGGTCTGGGTGACGGTGAACTTGAGCGCGTCACTGTCGCAGTCAAGGTCGAGGGCGTGAAAGGTTTGGGTGGCTCCAGAGGTGAGTCCCTTTTGCCACAGCTCACTGCGGCTTCGGCTCCAGTAGTGCGCGTTGCCCGTATCGATCGATGCGCTCAGGCTTTCGAGGTTCGAGTACGCAAGCCCGAGGGTTTGGCCTCGTTCGTTGCTGACGATCGTTGGCCACAGTCCGTCGGGCCGGTCAGATCTCAGGCAGGCAGCGACCGCTTCGCCGAGCGTCACCTCATCTTTGTAGAGCGCCATTCCAACTTGGGCGTCGGCGCCGAGTTGGTGGATTTGGCCAATCTCTTCGGCGCCGGTGATTCCGCCAGCGAAGGTGACCCGGCAGTCGCCGGCTGCTTCGAGGTAGCGGGCGAGGACCTCGGGGTCGGTGCCGGTCATGCGGCCTTCTCGCTCCACAAAAGTCAGGAGGAACCCAGAGGTCAGGTCCCGGAGCTCTTCGAGCTTGTCTCCGACGCGCTGGCCGGTGCCCTTTGTCCAACCGTGAGTGACCACCTCGCCGTCGAAGCTATCGAGGGCGACGACGGTGCGCTCAGGAGGCAATTGCGAAAGCACCTCAGGAGTTGCGGCAGTGCCGAGCACGACCTTGGTCGCTCCGGCGTCGAGCCAGGTGATGGCAGCTTCGACACTGCGGATTCCGCCACCCACTCGGCACGGTGCGAGGGGTAGGAGCTCTTTGATGAGTTCGGTGTTGTCGCCGGTCCCGAGCGCTGCGTCGAGGTCGACGATTGCGATCTCGCCTACCCGGCCGAACTTCTCGGCGAGCGGACGAGGATCTCCGGCCGAAAGTGCATGGTCTTTGCCACCGATGAGCTGTACGGCTTCGCCGCCCATGAGATCGATTGGAGGTATCAGCATCGGATCAGCATACGGCTTCGATGCGCAGGGGTGCCTCTGCTCCCAGCCACTTCGCCGTCGCAGCGCCTCTCACGAAGAGAGACGCTGCTCGAGCACGTAGTTGGCCGAACTCATCGAGTGGCGGCGTTGGTGATTAGTTGCAGCTCACGTCGAACTGGGTTCCACCTAAGCGATAGCGGAGCACGATGCTGTCTCCGGTATTTGCCGTCTCATAACGAGTAGTTCCGGCGTTGAGCGTCTCGGTCCAAGCTCCGTTTGTTCGGATTTGGTAGGACCGTGCACCCTCGTCGTTCCAGGTCAACACGAGTGTGTCTCCGTTGACTTGACTCGTGCAGGTCACGCTGGCCGTCGGAGCCTGGGTGTTGTTGATCGTTCCACATTCTGTTTCGGCGCGTTGTCCTGCAACGAATGCTCGAACCGAGTAGGTCGAGGTGCCGGTAGGCGCAGCATCGCTAAACGTTGTGGAGCGAGGAGCGACGCTGGTCAAGAAGTCGCCATCACGTCGGAGCGATACTCGGCTCCAACCAGCGTCGTTCCAATCGATGATCGCATTGCCTTGAGCGGTTAGACGCACCGAGCACTCGAGGTTTGGAACTGGTGGAGGGGGTGGAGGGCTGACAGTCACCGATCCACATTGGGAATTGAACTGCTCGCCTCCAACGAATGCTCGAACCGCGTAGTTTGACGTGCCAGCTGGCGGCGTGTCGGTAAATGATGTGGAGCGAACATCGACGCCGGTCAAGAAGCCGCCATCACGTCGAAGCGATACTCGGCCCCAACCAGCATCGTTCCAATCGATGACGGCGTCACCATCACCGTTCAACCGAACCGAACAGGTCAGCGTTACTGGTTCGCGTTCGACCGTTCCGCAGTCGTCGGTCAGCGACAACCTGTCCTGTCGGTAACGCAGCTGGTAGGTCAATCGCTCTCCGCGAGCTGCATCGTCATCTACGAACTGGCTCGAAGTGCCAGGCACTGAAGCGGTGAAGTTTCCGTTGACCGAAATGTTCCATTGGCGAACGTCACTAAGGTTTTGCCAGGTCACGACCGGAGCGCCCGCAGCGTTCAACGACACCGAGCATTGCGGCAGGCCAGCGGTTGGGGTGTCGTCCAAGAACGCTGATGTACCGGTAAGTACATCGTTGATTCGATCGTTGTCCTGGCCAATCAGCAGGCCGCGGTCGATAGCGGTCAGTGCCAAGACACCGAGTTGTGCATTCGAACCAGGGTTGAAGCTCGGGTCGGCGAAGCCGGTGTTCGCATCGAGCACACCGAATTGGTTGGACTCAAAGACGAAGCCTGGCTGGACCAGTTCGTTATTGAACCGCACTCCGCCATCTGCGGGGTTGGTCGGATCTGCGGTGTACCCCTCACCACGGTTGAAGGCCACAGTCTGGCCGTCGTAGGTCCATTCGAGAGGTGCAGTGTTATTTAGGAGGGAGACTCCAGGGTACGGCGACGGTGCCGTGTTGTTCACGAGGTATCGGAAGTGGCCACCGATATACACATCGTCGTCGACGATTTCGATCGAGAAGACCGAGTCGAAGGCGCGTGCGACCCAATCGGGACGGACTCCACCCTGAACGAGAGGAACACGAATCACGGTGTCACATTGAGGACCGAGGTCCGCTCCCTGTTGCACGGCGAACACCGCACCATCGGACCATGCGATGTCTCGAATCTGTACGCCACGGCCGTTGCACTGGCCGGCGTGATAGAAGTCTTGGTTTGGATCGGCGGGATCGGTGTAGAGGACTTTGAAATCCCTTTCTGCGGTGCTCTCGGCAAACACTGTCAGCCATGCAAGACCAGGAGAGTTAAGAACCCGTCCAGTGTTGGCGTTGCGAATCTCTTCACCGCGGTGGGCAATCATCAACTGTCTACCGTCAGGAGCGAACAAGATTCGAGAAACGCCCATCGATCGGGTTCGGTTCCCATCGGCATCGTCCGCGGCACGGCCGATGTCGACGTGGGTTTCGTAGCGCCAGGTTGTATCGAACGCTCCGGTTACTGGGTCGAGCCGGGCGAGGCCACGGACCGGTTGGTTAATGGGCGGACGTCCGGGCGCCAGATCCGATGCAATGGTGAAGTTGCCGCCTGCGTAGAGCCGGCCGAGCCGGTCCATTGCCAGGCTGTTTACCTGGGCGTTAAGGCCGGTGCGGGCAAAGTTGCGATCGAGGCGCCCGGTCTCGAGCTCGAGGAGGGCAATACGGTCTCTGATGCGAGTCCTTCCATCGGACCCGTCATTGATTGAGCCAAACGTGCCTGCGATGTAGAGCCCGGTGCCATCGCGGGTGGGCTGAATCGCCCGGACCACAGGAAGGCCGTTGTTGCGATTGAGCGTTGGGCGGAACGTGTCGAGGAATGTGCCGGAGTCGATGTGGTACGCGTAGATCGCAGCTTGGTTGACGATCGGCCCACCGCGTGAGACCTGCACACGGGTGAAGTTGCCGCCCACGACGACGAAGTCGCCGACCTGTTCCACGGCCCAGACTTGGCCATCGAGCGCAATGGGAAGGTCTCGACGAGGCTCCTCGGTAACGATCGCTCCTGCGATCTGCTGATAGGCGAGCATGAGTCCCAGGGCAACGGTGACCATCAGCGTTGCAAGCAAAGCGACATTCGCTGCAATCGGCATGGTGCGAAGTTTCATTGTCATCAGAAAATTCTCCTCGGGGCGCTCAATTTGGCGCGCTCCAATTTCTGAAGGTACCGCGCGTAAATGAGCCCGTACAGAGCCCACTTCTTAAAACTTCAGGAACTTGAGCCATCCGACCTAAATATCTGCTAAGGGGTCATTTGGCACAAAATTTTCAAGGATTCGTGTGACGGCTGCGCGGGCATCTTCACCGTTCCCTGATCGATCGGGAGCACGATCAGCGCAAGGACCAGCAATTTCGCACCACCGTGGTTGCCAGCAAGGCGAGCGTCGTCCGCCGCTGCGCATCGGTTGTGAGCAGGGTCAAAGGTTTGCGACCACGGCCTAGTGTGAGGGGGTGGAGATGCATCCTGATACTTGGCTGATTTCGAAGGGTCGACCGACCGAATCTGGCGACCCGCTCAACGTTGCGCCGGTGATGGCGTCGAGCTTTCGACTGCCCGGCGATCGTTACTACAACCGCATCGAAGGCACCGACACCCAGGTGGCATTCGAGGATCTTCTCGGTGGCCTCGAAGGCGGTCGAGCGCTGGCGTTCGCCTCGGGCATGGCTGCAGTCACCAACGTCTTCTCGCTTCTGCCGGTCGGCGCCACGGTCGTGATGAACGATCATCCGTACCACGCAACCGGGATGATCGCGGATGCTGGTGCCGAACAAGGTCGTTGGACGGTCGAACGCCTCGACCCCGCTAACACCGACGCATGGATCGAAGCGTGCTCTCGAGCTGATCTGGTGTGGGTCGAGACTCCGGCGAACCCGCTGCTCACCGTCGCCGATCTCCCGGCGATCTGTGCGGCACCTCGCAAGGACGGCTGCCTCGTCGCGGTCGACGGCACGTTTGCAACGCCACTCGTTCAACGCCCGCTCGAACTCGGCGCCGACATCTCGATGCACTCGGCGACCAAATACATCGGCGGCCACTCCGACCTTATGGCTGGCCTCTTGACCGTCGTCGACGACGTGCTCTATGACCGTCTCTATGAAGCTCGACTGCTCAACGGCGCCACGATTGGCGGCCTCGAAGCCTTCCTCGCAACTCGCGGCGCTCGAACACTGGCCCTTCGATTGGAGCGCGCAATGGCAAATGCCGGTGAGCTCGCAACGCGGCTCGAAGCCAGTGAGCACATCGTCAAAGTTCGCTATCCGGGCCTTGAAAGCCACGACACTTATGAGAACGCAAAGAAGTTCATGAATGGCTTTGGTGCCATGATCAGCTTCGAAGTCGAGGGCACCGCCGAGCGAGCGACGGCGGTTGTCGAGCACAGCACGATCATCAAGCACGCCACGAGCCTCGGCGGAATCGAATCGACCTGGGAACGGCGAGCTGCGATCGCGGGCCAAGAAGACATGCCACCAACGCTCATCCGAATCTCGGTGGGCTGTGAGCACGTCGACGACCTGTGGTCTGACATTTCCGAAGCGCTCGACGCAACCGCGTAGTTACGCCTTTTCAAATGGACGCAGCTCAAATGGGGCCAGTTCCAGACTCGAACTACGACTGGCTCGGCGAGCTTCCGCTTCCTCCCGGTAGTCCCGATCTTCGAATGGGCACTCGCGGGATCGACGAAGCCGACTGGCTCCCCACCGATCACAAGACCGAGGAAGAACTTGTCCGGCGAAGCCGACTGCTCGTCGAGCATCCACAGTTCGCGCAAATGCTCCCCGGCCACGAACAACCGCTCGCTGAACTCCTCTCACTCGTCGAGCACGATCGTGGCTCCGAGCTTCGGATTGGGCCGGTAGTCCCCGAGGTACGAAGCGAGCTGTCGAACCTCGCCGTCACCGTTCCTGAAGACGTCTTGCTCATGGTTCGCAACGATGCGCATTGGTTCCTTGCCGGAGGAGTGCTGCTCTTTCCCGATCAGTGGAAGCTGACCGACAAGATCGGGCGGTCGCTCGCCGCGATTCACGAACCGACCGACGCTTATGACGAACTCCTCGAATCAAAGGTCGATCACTTCTTTGACCGGCTCGCCGTCGGCAGGCTCGTGCAGCGGCGCAACTGGTTTATCCACGACGAGGCGACCTATTTTCTCGACGGCAAGCTCGGGGCCCGCGGCCTCATCGATGCCGCCGACGTAGCGAACCTGTGCATTCGCTCGGAGCGCCAAACGCTGCGGCGCCTGCCCGAGAGCGATGCAATCGTCTTCACCGTGAAGACCCAGTTCGCTCCGTTCGAACAGGTGCAGGCCCGTCCCGAAGTCTCTGCCCAGATGGTCGAGTTTCTCCAGGCCGCCAGCCCGCGGTCACTCGCCAACAAGGCAGCGGCGGGCCGAGTCGGCGCGGTCATCGACTACCTGTCGATGGGCTGAGCGCCTGTCGGCCCTCTTCTCAGACCGTCCAGCTAGGCGGACGCTTCTCGAGGTACGCCGACATTCCTTCGGCGGCTTCGTCGGAACCGAACAGTTCGGCCGATCGAACGCTCGCCCAGGCAATGGCATTGTTCGGCGTCATCGCCGGAACTTGCTCGAACAGGTCCTTGGTCGCAGCGAGTGCGCCCGGTCCGCCGAGGAGAATGTCGGCGACCACCGCATCGACCTCGGTATCGAGTTCCTCGATCGAGTCGACCGCGGTCGTGATCAACCCGAGGCGAACCGCCTCGGCGCCGTCGAACAACGCGCCACGAAGGAAGGTAGCCCTCGCCTCGCCCTGTCGCATCTTTGGCAGGCAAATCGCCGACATGATCGCAGGCGCGATTCCCAACCGCACTTCGGTGAAGCCGTACTTGATATCGGTGAGCGATACCGAAATATCTAGGGCCGCCGCCAACCCGGTTCCGCCGGCGACGGCGTGGCCTGCAATACGTCCAATCCACGGCTTTGGCGACAGCTGAATGCGGCGAAAGAGCGCGAGCGAGTCGACCGGCCCTGGCTGGCCGCCAGAAGCGACCCGCTCATCGAGATCAGCACCAGCGCAGAAGATCCGTCCGCTATTGGTGAGCACGACGACCCGAACTGCGTCATCGGAGTCGACGCGATCCAACACCTCGACGAACTCGGCCGTGAGTGCCTGGCTGAGCACATTCCGCTTGTCGACGTCATCGAGGGTGACCGTCAGGACACCACGGTCGTCGAGGCTGGTGAGGACGCGAGATTGGGTCATGGTCGAAAGCTAGCAGTGGCAAGGCCAACTGCTCCTATGCTCAGACCATGCCGATACTGCAACGAGCCAGCCTCGAATTCGTTGAGACCGCAGAACTCGTCATCTCGACCGAGGTCGACCTTCCCGCAGGGATAGACGAGGTGTGGGCGGTCATTGCCGACAACAGCTCATGGCCCGACTGGTTCCACAACTGCACGGCAATGGAAAGCTCGCACAACCCGTGGACCGCGGCCGGGCAATCTCGAACCATTCGTGTCACGCCGTTCAAGATTCGCGAGACGGCCGTCGCGATCGAGGCACCCACACTCTGGGCGATGCAGCTCGCAAAGACGAACCTGCCAATGGCGACCAAAGCGCTCGAGAAGCTCGAGCTCTCCGACACGTCGCGCAACGGCGAAACGCGAACCGAGGTCAGATGGACAGGCGCTTTCGACCTGCCCATCTACCTACGGCCAGCAAAATCGATCGTCGAGACACTCTTTCTTAAGAACTGGGGACCCAGCCTCGAGAACCTGCTCGACGTCGTAGTTGCCCGCCGAGAACAGCCAGGCAGCTAGCTACGCAGTGTTGCGCTGCTACGCAGTGTTGCGCTGCTACGCAGTGTTGCGCTGCCCTACGCAGTCTTCGCGATGAGCACGGCGCACTCGGCGCGCTGAGCAACATCTTCTGCGACCGAACCAAGCACACGGCTAATGCCCTGCACGTGGCGGTTGCCAACGATGATGAGGTCAGCGCCAGCTGCCTCAGCCTCGTTGACGAGCACCTTTGCAGGAGGCCCAGGGGTCACCGCGGTCGAAATGTTGAGGTGGCTGTACTTCGACGCAATATTTGTGAGCTGATCCATTGCGATCTCTGAATCGCTGAGGAAGCGCTGATCGGAGGACTCGCCGATCTTGTGGATCTTGTCTGACTTGTCGCACGCAGACACGAGGTGCAGTTGGGCACCGACTGCAGTTGCGAGGTCGGCTGCCTCTTCTACGGCGCGCATTGCACGCTCTGAGCCGTCATATCCAGCAACAATTTTCTTGTACATGGTCTACCTTTCGGAGTCCGGCGTTTCGTGTAAGGGGGTATTTCGGGCCGGATCCGTCACCCAAAACGCTACGCGACTACTCGTTGGTAGCGACGTGAGGAGAGGGCAACAGCGGTCACACTGTGACCGACGTGCAGCCCCTGTGACCGGGGTCTTTCCGCCGGGTGAACACGAGGTGACGAGTTCATTGCACGCAGGTGTATCCCCTAGGGTCGACGAATGGACTTGGACCTCGAACATACCGACCACCTCTTGCTCACAACTAAGCAAATTCGCAAACGGATGGACATGACGAGGCCGGTACCTCGTGAAATCCTGCTCCAGTGCATCGACATTGCGAGCCGCGCCCCAATGGGGTCGAACCTCGAGCGAAACAAATGGCTGATCGTCGAGGACGCCGACCTCAAGGCATCGATCGCCGAGCTCTATCGCAAGAACGCCGAATCGTACTTCGAAGAGGGACGGGCGCTCACCAGCGACGACCGCAGCGAGCGTGTTATCTCGTCGGCGCAACACCTTTCCGATCACATGCACGAAGTCCCCGCCATGGTTATCCCGCTTCGCCTCGACCGAGTCGAGAACGCCACTCAAGGCGAACAGGCCGGCTTCTATGGGTCGGTGCTTCCCGGTGCCTGGAGCTTTCAGATGGCACTCCGGTCGAGGGGCATCGGCTCGTGTTGGACCACGCTTCACCTCGGTTCCGAGGCCGAAGTCGGCGAATTGTTGGGTATCCCCGACACCGTGACCCAAGCGGTACTCATGCCCGTTGGCTACTACACCGGCGACAGCTTCTCGGTAACACCTCGCCGACCCGCCGCCGACATCACCTTTATCGATCGCTGGGGAAATAAGGCAGCGGACCTGTAGTCCAACTTCGAGTCCGCTTGCGCTGGGCATCCTTCCGCAAAGCCGTCACGAGAAAACCTTCGCTGAGCACCACATCTGGTTCCATACAACTGAGTCCATTTGTATGGAACCGGACTACGCTCATGCCGTGACGTTCTCACTCGACAGAAGTAGCCCGCTCCCATTGTGGGCCCAACTCGAAGCCGAACTTCGGCGCCGCCTCGACGAAGGCGAGTTCGACGATGGCTTTCCCACCGACGCTCAACTCGTCAGCAGGTACAAGGTCAGTCGCCACACGGTGCGCGAGGCTATTCGCCACCTGAATTCGACCGGGGTGCTACGGCGAGAGCGAGGCCGCGGCACGGTCGTGAATCGAAGCGAGTTCGAGCAGCCATTGGGCGGGCTCTACAGTTTGTTCTCCTCGATCGAAGCTGCTGGAGTCGAGCAGACGAGCATCGTCCTTGCGCTCGAGCGAGCAACCGACGCAACGGCGGCGAGCTATCTCGGCCTCGAGTCAGACGCTGAACTCTTTTATTTGGAGCGCATTCGCTGTGCAGGTGAGGCACCCCTCGCCGTGGACCGGGCATGGATGCCCCTCGAGATCGCCGAAGACCTACTCGACGCCGACTTCACCCGCACGGCGCTCTATGACGAACTCGAACGAGTCGGCTCGCTGCGGCCGAACAAAGGGTGGGAGCGACTCACGCCGGTATTGCCGAGCTTCGCCGATCGCGAGCGGCTCGAACTGAAGCGAAATGATGCGGCGTTCTTCCTCGAACGACTCGGCCAACATGACGATCGTCCGGTCGAGTGGCGTACGACGACGATCCGTGGCGATCGCTATCGCTTTGTTGCAGATTGGTCAACAAGTGTTGCGACCGGACTGCCATTTACCCCACGCCCGTAGCCAAAGAGTGCGGTTTGCGACGGTTGTGACGCGGTTTTGTCGCGCTCTTTTTCCATTGATAAATCAATGCTTTTTGTCAAATAGTGACGGAGAGCACCCCTCTAAGTAGTGCAGTCACCACTATTGGTGCCTATGCTCACGTGTTGTGTTACATAGTTACGAATCTGTTACGCCTAAGCGACGTCCTGTAATCCGCGTCGTGCTCGGGGCACTTCTGGCCATGGTGATCTTTGGAGCATCGGTCGGTGCAGCCTCGGTCGGAAGCTTCGTCGAATCTGGCGCTGGCCAAGCGGCGTTCGTTGCGCCAAGCGCAGCGCCGACAACGCTCGACGAACCCGTTGGCGACTTCGGCACGGTCGACGATGAGCCAAAGGTGATCGACAGAAACCGGCTCGACGAACTCGAACTCACCGAGACGCGGTTGATGACGCTGCGAACCGAAACCTTCCAGAACCGGTTCGCTGCACTCGAAGGCGTCAAAGCATTCACGACCGCCATCGCCGCTATCGAAGCTGATGCGCCAGACATCGCAGCCGCTGTCGAAGGTGCCATCGAGCTCGCAGCCGCCGAGAAGGTCGCAGCAGAGGTCGCGGCGGCTGAAGAAGCGAATCGCCAAGTTGCGCTCTCGGGACTCTCAGCGGGAGAACGCGCTGTTCTGCGCTCTGGCGAACTCGGGTCGCCGTCGACCAACGCCGCAGCTCAAGCCGCGTGGGACGAGGGCTACCAAATCGGTGGTGGTCGAAACCTGTCGGCATTCCACAACACGATCTTGCCGTGTGAGTCGGGAAGCCAGCCAAACCCTGACACCGCCGTTGGTCGAACCGACGACTGGGGTCGAGCGCAGGTCAACCGGCCAGTATGGCGGACCACATTCCAAGACCTCACCGGCCAAGTGTTCGAAGAGGGCATCGTCCAACCGGTACTCAACGGCTACATGGCTGCCTACATCGAAAACGTCCAAGGCCTGACCGCCTGGACCTGCTGGCGCAACCGCTAACCAAAACGGTAAATCGGGGTCAGACCCTCCCTTACCGTTATCCTGCGATTTCTTGCTTAGGTGAGTTCGCCCAAGAGGCTCGATGCGAGCTTTGCGAGTGGCTTGCCCGACGGCCACACAGCACGAAGATTTCGCTCGATCTTGAGGTTTTTCACCCGGACTTCGTGAAGGTGGCCGAGCGTAATTTGGTCGGCGACAGCGAGACGGCTGATTACCGTTGGTGACTGGCCGTTCAAGACCGCGCTGCGAACCGCAGAGGTCGAACCCAGTTCAAGCACCGACGCCGGTGGGCTGTGTCCTGCTTCGACCAATGCTTGTTCCAATGCTTCTCGAGTACCCGAGCCCTGCTCGCGCATAACCAACGGGGTGTCGGCGAGTTCGGACATGTCGATCGAACGCCGCTTTGCCCACGGATGGTTCGGCGGGACGACGGTCACGAGCTGATCATGAGCAACGACCAGTTCGTTCATCTCGGGAGTCTCCAGTGGCGTCTCGATAAAGCCAAGATCGGCCTCGCCTCGCCGGAGCTGATCGAGGACATGGGTCGAGTTCTCGACGTCGAGTGAAATGGTGTCCTCAGGATGTTCTCGGGTGAATCGGGACAGCCAGCCGGGAAGGAGGTACTCGGCAATCGTGTAGCTCGCCGCGATACGAAGCTTTCCTGCCTGTTCGGCCTTGAGTGCAACGAGCCCAGCTTCGAGCTCGTGGGCAGCGAGCAGGATTGCGTCGGCCCACCCCGACACCACGACGCCTTCGGGAGTTGGCGTCGACCCATTAGGGCCACGGTCGAAGAGGGTGACGCCGAGCTGGCGTTCGAGGTTGCGCATTCGGCTAGTCACCGATGGCTGCGCAATGTTGTGCGCCTTTGCTGCCTTGCCGAAGCTGCCGTGCTTTATCACCGAAGCAAACACGTCGAGGGCAGATAACTCGGGGAAGCTCGCAGAGAGTGGCATGTCATAGATCATAGCTATGGAGCCATTGATCGAAGCACTCTTTCGTATTTGTGTCGCGTGACACAGACTGTTCACGTGACGCGTCTCGGATTTCTTCTCGATAGTGACAACTGCATTGGGTGCCATGCATGCACCGTGGCTTGCAAGAGCGAGCACGATGTGCCGCTCGGTGTAAACCGCACGTGGGTTAAGTACATCGAGACGGGCACGTTCCCCGATGTCGCCCGCAAGTTCAACGTCATGCGATGCAACCAGTGCGATGACGCCCCATGTATGACGATCTGCCCAACGTCGGCGCTCTTCCGGTCAGACAACGGTGTTGTCGACTTCCAAGACGACGATTGCATTGGATGTAAGTCGTGCATGAATGCGTGCCCATACGACGCGCTCTATATCAATCCCGAGACCAACACGGCACACAAGTGCAACATGTGTAACCACCGGCTCGAACAGAACCTCGAACCGTCGTGCCAGGTCGTGTGCCCGACCGAGGCAATCATCATTGGCGACCTCGATGACCCAACGTCGAAGATCAGCCAGATGATCAGCCGAAACGACGTTGCGGTGCGGGCACCCGAACAAAACACCAAGCCAAAGGTCTATTACAAGGGCGCTGACCAGGCAGCCCTCGACCCAACCCGAACCGCAATCGCCAACGACGGGATGATCTGGGCCGATACGACCGAGAACCACCCGTCGGTGCCTGTTTCGATCGGAAAGAAGCCAACCGATCTCGACGGAGTCGTTGCTCGCACGGCCTACACCACCAAACACACGCCGACCTGGGGGCAGATGGTCTCGGGTTATCTCGTCACGAAAGCCGTGGCCGGCGGTGTCATGCTCATCGCAGCGCTCATGGTGTTGCTCGGCTACAGCGACGAGCAGGGAAGTGTCGGCGTGATGCCGCCACTCGTTGCGCTCGCGTTCCTCGGAATCACGAGTGCGCTACTCGTCTTCGATCTCAAGCAACCCGGACGCTTCTACTACCTCCTCACCAAGGGCAACTGGAGCTCTTGGCTTGTCAAAGGTGCCTACGTCCTCATGGCATTTGGCCTCGTGACCACGATCTGGCTGCTCGGCGGAATTCTCGATAGCGGCTCATTGCTCGAGATCTTGGCGATCCCCGCGGCGATCACCGGCCTCGCAACGGCGGGGTACACCGCATTCCTCTTCGCACAGTGCGAGGGGCGAGACCTCTGGCAGACGCCACTACTGCTTCCCATGCTGCTCGCCCGAGCAGTAACCGCTGGAGCCGCAACCTGGCTCATAGCCGATCTCGTCATCGACGTTCCTGCTCCCGCAGCCGTGCTGTGGGCATTGATCGGTGGCGTGGTTGCGGTCATGGCGCTCAGTTGGATGGAAACGGTGAGCCACGGAAGTCGCCATGTCGAACTCGCCGTCCACGAAATGGTCAAGGGCAAGCACAGCTCGTTGTTCTGGGGTGGCATCGTGTTCGGCACGGTGATTCCGCTCGTGCTCGCCATCGTCGCTCTCGTCGTGGGAGCTGGCTCCAGCGGTGCGATCGCTATTGGCGTCCTCGCTGGACTCCTCGCCCTCGTTGGCATGTTCCTGTCCGAGACGGCCTTCGTTCGCGCTGGCCAATCCGTCCCCCTCTCCTAAACCACGAATCTGTGGTTCGTCAGCCGCGCTATTTGCTGCACGGCGACCACAGAATTTGAAGGATCTAAAAATGACCGATCTCGAAAAGTACCCGCCGCTCGAAGACTGGCACGATGTCACGAGCTACGACGCGAAGGCGTGGCCGACCAAGGTCGAGAAGCATCACACCCTCGTGCCGACCAGTTGCTTTAACTGCGAAGCAGGGTGCGGCCTAACCGCATGGTTCAACAAAGACACCGGCGAGATCGAAAAGGTCGAAGGTAACCCCGAACACCCCGCCAGTCGTGGCCGCAACTGCGCCAAGGGCCCGGCAACGCTGAACCAGATCTATGACCCCGAGCGCATCATGTTCCCGATGAAACGGGTCGGCGAACGGGGCTCGGGCGGCTGGGAGCGGATCAGCTGGGACCAAGCGCTCGAAGAGATTGGCGGGCGCATCCGCAAAGCAATCTCAGAAGACCGTCACAACGAGATCATGTACCACGTTGGCCGGCCCGGCGAAGAGGGCTACACCAACCGCGTCCTGCAGGCGTGGGGCGTCGACGGCCACAACAGTCACACCAACATCTGCTCGTCGAACGCTCGCATTGGCTATCAGAGCTGGATGGGCCATGACCGGCCGTCCGCCGACTATGCAAACGCGAAGGTCATCTTCTTGATCTCGGCGCACCTCGAGTCGGGCCACTACTTCAACCCGCACGCGCAACGGATCATCGAAGCCCAACAAAACGGCGCCACGGTCATCGTCTGTGACCCGCGCTTGTCGAACACTGGCTCGAAGGCCGACCACTGGCTTCCCACCTGGCCGGGAACCGAACCGTTCCTGTGCCTGTCGATCATCCATCAGATGCTCGAAGATGACACTTGGAACAAAGCCTTCGTCGAGCGCTGGGTGAACTGGGAGACCTTCCTCGCCGAAGAGTTCCCCGATATGCCAAACGAGTTCGCGAGCGTCGGTCCCGCACTCAAAGCGCACTACGCCGAGTACACCCCCGAGCGAGCCGAACACATCACCGGCATTCCGGCATCACAAATTCGAGAGATCGCAACGGTCATTGGGCAGAACCCGACCAAGTTTGCGTCGCACAACTGGCGAGCAGCGGGAGCGGGAAACCAGGGCGGCTGGCAGGTCGCTCGCTGCCTCTTCTTCATTGCGGTCATGACCGGCTCGGTCGCGACCGAAGGCGGAACCAGCGGAAACGGCTGGAACAAGTTCAAGCCAGCAGCGCCCCTTGGAGCGCCCGGCATTGAACGATGGAACGACCTCGAGTGGCCAAAGGAATTTCCGCTCGCCTACCACGAGATGTCGATCCTGTTGCCGCACTTCCTCAACGAAGGACGCGGCAAGCTCGACACGTATTTCTCCCGTGTCTACAACCCAATCTGGACCAACCCCGACGGCTTTAGCTGGATGGAAGCGCTCACCGACCCGAAGAAGGTCGAGTGCCACGTTGCGCTCACACCCACCTGGAACGAGACGGCGTGGTTTGCCGATTACGTCCTCCCCATGGGCGTCGGCGCCGAACGCCATGACGTCGTCAGCTACGAGACCCATCAGGGCCGTTGGATTGCGTTTCGACAAAGCGTCTTCCGTCGCTTCGCCGAGATTCAGGGCGAAGAGGTCAACGAAGACAGCCGCACCCACGAGTTCAACCCCGGCGAGGTCTGGGAAGAGAACGAATTCTGGATCGACCTCAGCTGGAAGATCGACCCCGACGGCGATATGGGAATCCGGCAATGGTTCGAGAGCAAGAAGAACCCTGGCAAGCCCATCGGCGTCGATGAGTACTACGAGATCATGTTCACCGAGAACGTGCCCGGCTTGGCCGAAGATGCCGCAGCGGCAGGCGAAAGCCCACTCGAGTACATGCGCAACCGCGGCGCGTATTCGATCGCTGGTGATCAAGAGACGCCCTACGAGCGAGACATCGACCCGTCGGCAATCGAGGGATGCGAGAAAGATGAAAGCGGTGTCTATCGCAAGCCCGGCACCTCCGGAATGTGGGATGGTACGCCCGAAGGACTCGCCGATATCAAGCTCGCTGGACTCGGCGACGGCTCACCCGCGATCGAAATCGACGGCGAACTAAAAGAAGGCTTTGTCACTCCATCAAAGAAGCTCGAGCTCTACTCGACCACACTCAAAGAATGGGGATGGCCCGAGTACGCCACCCCAAAGTGGATTCCGAGCCACGTCCATTGGGAAGACCTCGACATGGAGCCCGACGGTCAGGGCTCACTCGGCAACGAGCGCATCTTGTTGCCAACCTTTCGAATCCCAACGCTCATTCACACCCGCTCGGCGAACTCGAAATGGCTCTCAGAAATTAGCCACCGCCATCCGTTGTGGTTGCACCCCGAAGACGCAGAGAAGCTCGGCATAGCCGAGAACGGCCTCGTCCGAGTGACGACGCGCATTGGGCACTTTGTCATCAGCGCGTGGCAAACCGAAGGCATCCGCCCCGGCATCGTCGCGGCGAGCCATCACATGGGCCGTTGGCGCCTCGAAGAGGACAAGGCCCGCTCATGGGGCGCAGGCAAGGCCGACATCAGTGCTCCGCCAGCGACTTCGTCGCCGGTGGCGAACGGTGCTGGCTCCAAAACAGGCGCGGCTCCAGGAAGTGGGTCCGCCGCCGATGATGGAGTCGCCCAAGGTGTGTGGCGATTGCGCCGCACTGACGGAATTCGAACGTGGGACTCAGATGATGGCGACACCAACCGCATCTGGTGGACCGATACGGGCGTGCACCAGAACCTGACGTTCTCGGTTCAGCCTGACCCAATCTCGGGTATGCAGTGCTGGCACCAGCGTGTTCGGGTGACCCCGGCCGAATCAGGAGATCAGTACGGCGATGTCGTGGTCGACACCAACAAGTCGCGCGAGGCGTACCAAGACTGGCTCGGAAAGACTCGACCAGCGCCTGGACCGGGAGGGCTCCGACGGCCGCTCTGGTATGCGCGGCCACTCAAGCCGACTGCGCCGACCTATCTCAGCCCCGACGCTTAGAGAGGCCGCATCTCAGCCACGATGCCTAAAGCCCTGCCCTAAGGGACGTAGAGGTCGTTGCCTTCTTCGCTCACGAGGGCGGCAACGAGTGCCACCAAGCCAAAGGTGAGCGAGCCAACCGCTGCCTTCAACATGGTTTTCATGCGATCTCCGCTCTTTCATCTCCGACGGTCAACAATCCGAATGTTGTCTATCACAAAAAATGCCTTCACTTCACAGCGCGAACACGACTATTTTGAGAAATTTGCCACTTTGTGCGGGCATTTCTGCAGGTCGGTAAATCGTTGCGCGCGAAGGGCGTTCTCGGGCGCTCAGGTGACTCGAAGGTGCGACTCCCGCTAGGGCCAGTCGGTCAGCTCGTCTGCACGGCCAAGTTCGTCGAGCCGGTTCTTGATCCAGATAGGGACCTCGGTCCACTCGCCAGCTTCGGCGGCGCGCATCTTTTCCCCACCATCGGCCCACACATGACACGAGTTCTTGACGAACGTCGATGCGGCGCCGTCGTTTCGAGCCTCGCTTCTCGCACGAGTCCACGCTTCGACGGGGTCTCTATCCGGGTCGGCTAACTCCATCGAATAGATCGATTGGATCGCCGTCGGCGCCATAGCCCGAAGGAGTGCAACCACGTGTGTGCAGCCGCGTGGACCGCCGAAGAGTTCGGTGAGCTTTCGACCGAAACCCCGTGCGATCGACAGGCCGACCATCTGCTGAAATGCGGGTTCGATCGACGGGCACATCACATCTGGGTGGGTGTCGAGAACCACCTCGACCGATTCGATCTCGAGGGTTGGAAAGCCGACCACCAAGTCAACGACCATGTCGTGTGCGTCGAGCGGCTCGGTGTCGCCATGGACGTACAGCCCGGCCGGCTTCGTATCGGTGAGTCGCCCGCGGATACGCATCCTCGTCGCATCGACTCGGTAGCAGCGCACTGCATAGGTTCGCGAGTGAATCGGAATCTCGTCTTCACCAGGTGGGGGAGGGATGCGGCTTTGTTCGCTACTCACAGGGCCACCGTACTCGTTGGGCGCTAGTCTCTGTTGCTGTGGGAAAGGTCGTTGCCCTCCAAATTGCGTTCGCTGCGCGAATGGATCAGCGCGCCGTCGAAGCGGTCGTGATCCGAGATGGCCATGGCATAACCGGAGACCGGTACGAGAACGCTCGACACCGTCAGGTCACGGTGCAAACCCTCGAAGAAATCGCGCTCGCCGAAGCCGAACACGGCGAGCCGATCGACCCCTTCCACACCCGACGTAATATTACGGTCGACAGCGGACTGCTCGACCGGACTCCCGGCGCGCGAGCGACGTTCACGGGCAAGGACGGCAACATCGTCGAACTCGAGGTCGTTCGAGACGCAGCGCCGTGCAAACTCCTCGAAGATGACATCGGTCGAGGCGCAAAACTCGCAATGCATAAGCGCGCCGGGGTCGTCTATCGAACAATCCGCGGTGGCGACGTGTCATTGGGCGACACCTTTGCCCAACATGGTCAACCCGAGCGACCCGACTAGGAAGCCCAACCCTTACTTGAGCGACTGGGTGTCGTCGTCCTCGATGGTGCACACTATTTGCCGAGGTTCGATATGACGCTAAGCGAACAACTGATACAGGCAGTGTCAGATGGCACGGCGTGGAAGGTCTCCCAAGAGCTCGCGCTCGACGGTGACGAGGAAGCGCTCGCGCTCAGCAACCTTTGTTCCCAGATATTCGAAGCCACCGAAATCGAAGCGCAGCGGCTCTCTCGGTTGGCCGCCGACCTCGACGCAGAAGTCTCGGCTGATCGCAGCGGTCAGCTCCACCTCATCGAGGTGCAAGCAGCTCGCCGCGACGACGCAAAGCGGTTCGTGCAACGTATTCGCCGAGACGGCTACATGGGTTGGCAAGATTTCGATGGTGCTGCGGCCGAATCGTTCTTCCGGCACGAAGAGCAAGCGACACTTGTTCGCCTCGAAGGAACCGCCTTTACCGTCGTCATCAAGTGGGGCAAATCCCGACGCGCGGGAGCGCTACCCCGGCAGCTACGGCCGTCCGCCGCCGATCACCGGTTTGTCAGTCTTCCCGCAAAGATGTGGCCCGCCTACGTTGCCCTGCGTCCCGTTCGACTTGTGAAAGAACGCGTTCGCTCAAAGCCTCCAGAATCGATTCTCGGTCCAATCTTGAGCACTCCCGAGTCGTTGCTCGCACCACTTCTCGAATTCGCCGAGGTAGGTGCAGCCGACCATCTCATCGATCTCGGCTGCGGAGAAGGTCGTGTCGTCTTTGCAGCAGCGGAGCAACGCAACTGCCGTGCCACCGGAGTCGAGAAAGACCCGCGCCTGGTCGACCTCGCCGAGAAACGACTCGCATCCTCGGGGCTCGACCGCCAGCGCGTCAAGATCGTCGAAGCCGATGGTGCGACCTATCCGCTAGATGGCGCCTCGGTGATCTTTTTGTTCATCCCCGCAGAAGCGGTCTCGGACGCGGTCTATGCCATTCGGGGTCGAGGCTTTGCTGGAAGAATCGTGTCCCACGAACAGCGCTATGTCGCCGGCGGAATCCGGCCAGCAGAATCACAGGTCATCGTTGGCGCCGACGCGTTGACCGTCGCTCACCTTTGGTAGCTCGCACTCGCGAATGCGAGCGCTTGTTAGCTAACGCCCCAACGCAAGAATGACGTCTCGCATCGCCATGAGGCTGTGACCGGATAGAAAGCTCGCACAGTGCGGAAGTGCCGCTGCCATACCGCCGACCAAAGGTTCGAAATCCTCGAGCGATGCACGCGGGTTGACCCACACAATTTTGTGGCTCATTCGCTCCAGCCGCGCCATTACCCGAGCGAGCGCTTCTGGCTCATCGGTATCCCAGCCATCGGAGGCAACCAAGACCACGGCCCCGCGAACACTCGTCGACCACGTCGGGTTCGCAATCAGCGTCGTGAAACTCGTCGCGATGCGCGTGCCCGAGAAACGGTCATCGACAAGTTCCGAAGCAGCTGTGATGGCATCTTGCACATCGTCTTGGCCTAGGGCGTTCGTAACTCTGGTTAGATCGGTCGAGAACGCAAACGTTTCCGCATTCACATGGCGGGCAAGTGCGCGCATGACGTGCATGTAGGGGCGCACAAAGGTCTGCATCGAGCCGCTGACATCGGCGAGCATAACGACCCTTCGAGGTCGCTGCCGCTTCTTTTGCCAGATCAGGTCTAACGGATCCCCACCGGTCCGTCGCGCAGCCGAAAGCGTCGCCCGACGGTCGAGCATCACCCCGCGGCGGTCTCGTTGAGTCCGTCGAACCGTACGGGTCGGCCATGAGATGATCGCACCCTCCAGCCACTCACCAATCGTAGCGAGCTCGACATCGCTGAGCTGATCGAACGGAGTGTCGGCGAAGATCGCGAGTTCGGACGGCAACAACTCTGGCAGGACGACGTCCTCATCGTTGTCGTCAACCAACGCGTCGTCGGGCCCAGCCGAAGGCGCCGACGACCACGGCACACCACCTGCACCCTCGGCCGCCTGATTACGAGCCGCAAGCTTGACCTGCTGGTCGTTGCTGTGAGTGGGAGGCGGCTGACGATTGGACTTGCGAGCGCTTCGCCCGACGGGCAACGCGCCACCTTCGAAAATAACGGCGAACGCCCGGTCGAACGTCTCGAGGTCCCGAACGTCGCGAACGAGACTCACCCGGCACAGCCAGTACAGTTCGCTACGAGCAGTCGGGCGTACCGCTCCAATCGCCTCGGCGAGCCGTTCTGCAGAATGAATCGATACGGCGAGGCCAGCGCCTCGTAACCGGTCGATGAGGGCTGCAGCAAAGACCGCTCGATCGATGCCGTCGAGGAGACTGCTTTGGCTCACTTCGGCCCGCGGCTCTTCCACAAATGTCGGATCGCCCAAAATGCTCCGCCGCCGGCAAATAGCGAGTACTCGACGGCGATGAGGAGCTCGTGGTGCGCAAGGATCATGACGCACCGCCATGTAGATCGCCTCGAAGTTGCTGGAGGTCATCAGGTGTCTTTGCGAGGAGCCCGAGCGTGCGTTCAGCGCTTTGGTCGATCGTCGACACACCAAGAACGGTGAGCGCACTCACCCAATCGATGGTCTCGGCGAGCCCGGGCGGCTTATCGAGACCTTGGCCCCGCGCCCGGCCCACGAACGCCGTCGCAGCATCGACGAGATTGTGGTCAGCATCGGCGACATTTCGGCGAACAATCTCGGCGGCACGAGCCGTCTCGGGATAGTCGATCCAGTGATACAGGCATCGCCGTTTCAGCGCATCGTGAAGCTCCCGAGACCGATTGGACGTCAGAATCACGATCGGCGCGACGGTTGCGTGGATAGTTCCGAGTTCAGGAACAGTCACCGACTGCTCGCCGAGGAACTCAAAGAGCATTGCTTCGAATTCGTCATCAGCCCGATCGATCTCGTCGATGAGCACCACCGGCGGGGTCGGCCCCGGATAACGAACAGCGGCGAGAAGCGGCCGCTCGGTCAAGAAATCTGCAGTAAACAAATCGTCGTCGGTGAGCTTTAAGTCATTCGAATCTGCGAGCCGAATCGACAACATCTGGCGCGGGTAGTTCCACTCGTACAACGCCTCGTTCGCAGCGATCCCCTCGAAGCACTGCAGGCGGAGCAAATCGGTATCGAGCGCCGTAGCCATTGCCTTCGCTGCGGCGGTCTTCCCAACTCCAGGTTCGCCCTCGAGCAGCAGCGGTTGGCCAAGCGTCTGTGCCAAAAAGAGCGCAGTAGCGAGGCCCTCATCGACGATATAGGCCTCGCCATCGAGCTTTGCTTGGAGCTCGGCAATCGATGAAAAGCTCGTCATGGCGTACTTCCTTCAACCGAAGCCACAAGGCGTTCGTAGTCTTCCCACGTGTCGACGTCGAGCGGCACGTCGGTAGCCACAGCAACTTCGAACACATCGAACGCACCCGATTCGATAACCTTCCACACCGCTTTGTCGCCGTGCAGGTCGCGTAGGACCTCGAACGTCTCGCGCGAGAAGAAGAACGGATGACCAATGCCATCGCGGTATCGACACACCACGATCGGGTGTCCAGCTCGACCTTGCTCGATCACAAGCTCCACGACCGAGGCATCAACACCGGGCTGATCACCGAGCAACAAGACGAAGCCATCGACGTCATCGAGTTGGGCAACCGCCGAAACGATCGACGACGAGCAACCAGCCGTGTGATGGACGCTCTCGACCACCTCAAAGCCTGCGAAATCGACTGCATCCCGGACCTCTGGACCAGCGCCCCCTACGGTCACAAGCCGCCGATCAGCCGGTACCTGGCGCGCAACATCGAGCGATGCATCGAGCAATGTCGCGCCCGCGAAAGCAAGCAACTGTTTTGGTTGACCCAACCGACGCGACGAACCCGCAGCGAGCACTAAGCAAGCAACCTTCACCGAACGCTGAGTTCCACATTCATACGCTGAGTTCCACATTCATACGCTGAGTTCCACATTCATACGCTGAGTTCCACATTCATACGCTGAGTTCCTCAGTGTGCCGAGTACGGCACCCCACATTGCAATACCAATAGTCCTCACCCTCGTGATGAAGATGCGGCGTGTCGGTGCTGACCAAAACGGTCATGCCACAAATAGGATCGATCGCCTCGACCGGCGCTGCAAGCGGTGCTCCCTCTGGCGCCGTCAACCCGTCGACACGAATTGCCTTCGTCACCTCAGCGAGCACCGAAAGCGCAACCTCCTCGGCAGTCCGAGCGCCAATCTCGAGACCCACAGGGCTATGGACGACCGCCCGCGCCGACGGATCGAGATCGAGCGACGAAACCACTGCCTCCCCGCGCTTCTTGCTCGCCACCAATCCAATAAACCCAACCTCAGCGTCGAGTCCCGCCCGAATCGAATCCTCTTCATGGCGCCCATGGCTCGAAATCAACACAGCTACCGAACCGCTCGCCTTCGCAACAGCATTTGGCGTGTGCTCGATGCGATACCCAAGCTGAGCCCCGAACTGGGCCAACGCCTCAGCAATCGGAGTACTACCCACGATCGACAACTGCGCAGCCGGAAGTTTCGGTTCCAAAAACACCTCGATTGCTCCACCGGAAAGACACGGGTTTACCACAGCCCGCGCGCCCGGACGATCCGGAAACTCATCGCCATCCTCGGGCAAAACCCGCAGAAGAAGTGCCTCGCCGCCATCGAGTACATCGAGGGCCGCAAGCTTCACCGACCCTTCCGCGCACTGACCGCCGACGAAACCTTCGACAGAACCATCGGCCTGAATAATTGCGGCGTCGCCAGGCCGAGCCGAGGTCGGCATCTCGGCGCGCACGACCGTCGCAAGAACGAACGGGACGCGCGCCCCAACGAGTTCAGCCACTCGTGCATTTACTCGTCGAGACGCGGTCACGTTCTGTCCTTTGTCCAAAGCGCTTAGCGCGGCTTAGATCGGCGCCTTGTGGTTGCCCTGCATGGCCTCCCACACCCGTGAAGGTGTCAGCGGCATGTCTGCGTGGCGAACTCCGAATGGCTTCAGCGCATCGACCACCGCATTCACAACAGCAGGCGGTGAGCCGACCGTTGCAGACTCGCCAATACCCTTCGCTCCGATTGGGTGATGCGGCGATGGCGTGACCGTATGACCAGTCTCCCAATCAGGAGTCTCCATCGCCGTAGGAATGAGGTAATCCATCAGAGAGCCACCGAGGCAGTTGCCGTCCTCATCGAAGGCAATCATTTCCATGAGCGCCATGCCGACACCGTCGGCGAGGCCACCGTGGACCTGCCCCTCGATGATCATCGGGTTGATCTGCGTGCCGCAGTCATCGACCGCGATGAAGCGTCGAACCTTGACCTCGGCGGTACCAGGATCGATATCGACGACACAGATGTAGGCACCGAACGGATAGGTGAGGTTGTCAGGGTTGTAGCAAACCTGAGCGTCGAGACCACCCTCGATACCTTCGGGCAGGTCGCCAGCGCCGTGCGCGCGCATCGCAATATCTTGAATCGTCACCGACTTCGAAGGGTCGCCCTTCACGGCGAATGATCCCTTCTTCCACTCGAGGTCAGTCACCGCGACCTCGAGCATTCCTGAGGCAATGATCTGGGCCTTGTCGACAACCTTGCGTGCGACCAACGCCGCTGCCGCACCAGACACCGGCGTCGACCGCGAACCGTAGGTTCCAAGACCGAACGGCGTGTTGTCGGTATCGCCATGGACCACGTCGATGTCCTCGGGCGGAATGCCCGTCTCCTCGGCGATGATTTGGGCAAAGGTAGTCTCGTGACCCTGACCCTGTGTCTTGACCGACAACCGAACGACGGCCTTGCCCGTCGGGTGGATGCGAAGCTCGCAACCATCGGCCATTCCAAGACCCAAGATGTCCATGTCCTTTCGCGGACCTGCTCCCACTGCCTCGGTGAAGAACGACAGGCCAATGCCCATCAACTCGCCACGCTCACGCTTTTCGGCCTGCTCACGACGAAGCTCGTCATAACCCGCCATCTCCATAGCCAAGCGCATCGTTGGCTCGTAGTCGCCCGAGTCATACACCCAGCCAGTCTTTGTCTCATAGGGAAACTGGTCGGGTTGGATGAAGTTCTTGATTCGCAATTCCGCTGGATCCATGTCGAGCTCATAGGCCAAACAATCGACCAAACGCTCGACCATGTACACCGCTTCGGTGATGCGGAATGAACACGCATATGCAACGCCACCAGGCGCCTTGTTGGTATACACCGCCTGCATGTCGGAGTACGCAGCCTCGAGGTCGTAGCTGCCGGTGAACACGCCAAAGAATCCGGCCGGATACTTCACCGGAGCTGCCGTTCCGTTGAACGCGCCATGATCGGCAAGCACGTGACCGCCGACCGCGAGGATCTTGCCGTCGCTCGTCGCGCAGATCTTGCCGTCCATGATGTAGTCACGAGCAAAGCCGGTGGACACCAGGTTCTCGGTGCGGTCCTCCATCCACTTGACCGGGCGGCCAATGAGCAGTGACGCAACGATCGCACACACATAGCCGGGATAGATCGGCACCTTGTTGCCAAAGCCCCCGCCGATATCGGGAGCGATCACACGGATCTTGTGCTCGGGAAGGCCAGCGACCAGCGCGTACACCGTGCGGTGTGCATGCGGCGCCTGAGTCGTGCTCCACAACGTGAGCTTGCCCGACACTGGGTCGAGGTCGGCAACCGCGCCACAGGTCTCCATCGGTGCTGGGTGGACGCGCGGGTAGATGATCTCTTGTTCGACCTTGACATCCGCGCTCTCCCAGATTCGGTCGAACTCGGCTTTGTCTCCGGCCTCCCAGTCAAAGACGTGGTTATCGGCCTTGTCTTCGAGGTCATCTCGGATCACGCCAGTTTCGGCATCCATTGCCTTGCGCACATCGACCACTGGATCGAGGAAGTCGTATTCGACATCGATCAGTTCGAGTGCGTCGCGCGCCGAATACTTGTCTTCGGCAACGACGAACGCGACCTCTTGATGCTGGAATCGCACCTTGTCGGTTGCGAGCACCGCTTGCACGTCGTTCGACAGCGTTGGCATCCACGCCAGTCCGTGCTCGGCGAGGTCGGCGCCGGTTACGACGGCGACCACCTTGGGGTGAGCCTCGGCCGCGCTCTTGTCGATGTTGACAATCGTGCCGTGAGCAATAGGCGATCGCAGGATTGCGAGGTGCAACATGTTTGGCAGCACGACGTCGTCGACGAATTGGCCCTTGCCACGCACGAGGCGAGCGTCTTCTTTGCGAAGCATCTTGCCAAAGCCAATGGGGTTGCCCTCGGGCGAGAGTGATTCGCCGGCTGATTGTGGGTCGTCGGTAACGGTCATGCTGATGCTCCTACGGTTACGGCGTTCTCGGTGTTTGCTGCCCACTGGACGGCCCGAACGATCATCGAATAGCCGGTGCAGCGGCAAATCTGGCCGCTGATTGCTTCACGAATCTCTTCTTCGCTCGGGTCGGGATTCTTATCGAGCAATGCTCGGGCGGTCATGAGCATTCCTGGCGTGCAGTAGCCGCACTGCAAGCCGTGCTCTTCGATAAAGCCCTGCTGGACCGGATCGAGGACCCCGCCTTGCTCGAGGTCTTCGACGGTGCGGACCGTACGTCCACCCGCCATAGCAGCCAGAACGGTGCAGCTCTTGACCGGCTCATCGTCCATCCATACGACACACGTTCCACAATTCGAGGTATCACAACCCCAGTGCGTGCCGGTGAGGCCGAGCGTGTCGCGCAAGAAATGCACGAGCAGCAGACGGCCCTCGATCTCTTTGGTCTGGTCTACGCCATTTACATTGACGGTAATTTCCATAGTTAGGCCCCCTGTCCTGTTGCTCGCGCCACGGCGGTGCGGAGCGATCGTTGTGTAAGTTCGCTTGCGAGATGTTTCTTGTATTCGGCACTTCCGCGCATGTCGGTGTCGGGATCGCAGTTCTCCGAGCACACCGCGCCGACCTGAGCGAACAGCTCGTCAGATGGCGTCGCGCCTTGGAGGAGGTCGCGGGCGGCATCGATCGTCGTTGTGTTCGGGCCGACCGCAGCAAGGCCAACCCGGCCATCGGCGATCACGCCGCCGTCCATCCAGACCGCAGCACCGGCAGAGACAACCGCCCAATCGCCAGCGCGTCGTTCGACTTTGTTGTACGCGCTGCTTCCATTTGCCCGAATTGGAATCCGGACCTCGGTGAGCATTTCAGCATCGCCTACCGCAGTCTCGTAGGGCCCTTGATGGAAGTCGTGCATCGAGACGATCCGTTCGCCGCCCGAGCCTTGGATAACGCACATGGCGTCGAGTGTTGAGCACACCGCCGAAAGGTCCTCGGAAGGGTCAGCTTGACAGAGCGAACCGCCGAGGGTGCCACGGTTGCGAACAACGGGGTCGGCAATGACTTTTTCGGCGTCTCGGAAGATCGGGAAGTGCTGGGCCAAGACATCGCTTTCGAGTAGCTCTTGATGTCGGGCCATAGCGCCGATGTGGAGGTGGTCGCCCTCGACCTTGATGTAGCCAAGCTCGCTCGCGAGATCGTTGATGTCGATGATGTACTCGGGGTTGGCGAGCCGTAAACGCATCATTGGTATGAGGCTGTGGCCTCCAGCGACGAGGCGGGCCTCGGAGCCGAGTCGTTCGAGTAGGCCGATTGCGTGGTCGACGCTTTCGGCCCGCTCATATTCGAACGGTGCGGGTACTTGCATGGTGTGACCCCCTGAGTCTAAAGAACCGATGGTGATAGTTGTGTCCTTCGACACACTTGCCGCTCGCTCGGCCGCCGTCAATTGCGATTAAGCATTCACTTAATTCGCGCTCCGCCCACGGAAATAACCGCAGCACTGACCGGCTCGGTGTCGACATGATTTCAACCGCTCGCTACTGTCGTCGACAACGATTAAGGGATCGCTTAAGTCACGAAAAGGGGAGCGGTTTGACGCCGACACAGCTGCGTAGTTTCGCCACGGTTGTGCGGCTCGGTTCGGTACGAGCTGCGGCAAAAGAACTCGGTGTCTCCGAAGCGGCCGTCTCGGGAAACGTGGGATCGCTCCGCAAAGAGCTTTCCGACCCTCTCTTTAGCCCGTCTCGAAAGGGGTTGGTCTTTACGCCCGGCGGGTTGCGGCTCGCACAGCGCGCCGTCGAGATGCTCGGACTGCAAGAACAGACCATCCGAGAGGTCAGCGACGCAAACGACGGCCGCCGTGTGCTTCGGATTGCTGCCACCAGCCTGTTCGCAGAGTATGCGGCGCCCGGGTTGATCGAACTGTTTTCCAAACGAGCCGATGATCTCGAGGTGGAGTTGCTCGTCGAGTCCAGCCGGCGCTTCCCCGAACTCTTAAATTCACACGCCGTCGACGTCGCGATTGGTCCAAAGGCTTCGGGTCTTGCGCCGTTTGCAATCATTGGCCAGGAGATTCTGCAGTACACCGTCGTCGCGGTCATCGACCCGGACCTCAGCTATGAGCGCCTCGACGAACTGACCTGGTTCCTCGGGCCTTCAGCGGTCGAACCGTTAGGCGTCTCCCAATTCATCCTCGAACGCGTCGGCGTTCGCGAAGAGATGCAACGGGTCTACACAAGCCACGCAGCCGCGGTCGAGGAGGCCCGAAACGGGAATGGTGTTGCGCTCGTGCCAAAGTTCTCGGTTCGAGATGCGGTCAAACACGGTGACCTCGTCATTGTTTCTGACGACCAAAGCGAAGCGACCGGCACGTGGGTAGCAACGGCGTTGCCTGCGCACCGCTCGACCCAAGTAGCCCGTGAGTTGATCAATTTCGTCGCGACCCCACGCTCAATCCAAGCAATGCTCACCGGCTCAGGTAGCAACGTCGGCCGTTTCAAACCACGCGTGCACATCACCCTCTGGTCCTAACCAAGCACGGTCCTAACCAGGCGCGCTGAATGGCTCCTGGGCGGGTCAGGTGGTCTTTCGTAAGAACGTGACCGAAAGCGGCGGAAGGGTCAACCACAGCGACTGCTCATAGCCATTGTGGTGGTGGTTCGTGGTCGTATACGACTCGGGATGTGCATAGCTTGAGCCGCCGTACTTGGCGTCATCGCTACACAACACAACTTCCCACTCACCGTTGGACGACACGCCGGTCATCACATCGTGGCGCGGAACCGGCGTTGCGTTCATCACGATGAGCATGCTCGCTCCGTCGCCGTCGTGGCGTAAGAAACTGATGATGCTCCGGTCTGCATCGTTTGCATCAACCCAGCCAAAGCCAGCCGGATCATTGTCGAGAACATGGAGCGCAGGTTCGGTCCGATAGAGGTGATTGAGCGCCGAAACCCACTGCAAGACACCCTCATGAGAATCGAAAGCCGTCAGGTGCCACGGAAGACTGTCATCGTGATTCCACTCCGAGCGCGGCGCGAGTTCGCTACCCATAAACAACAGCTTTTTCCCCGGCGTGCCATACATCCAGCCGTACAGGCAACGCAGGTTCGCAAACTGCTGCCAGTCATCGCCTGGCATCTTTTCGAGGAGTGAGCCTTTGCCGTGCACTACTTCGTCGTGGCTGAGCGGAAGGACGAAGTTCTCGCTGAAGCCGTAGACGGCTCGGAACGTCAGCTTCGAATGGTGGTAGCGGCGATGGACGGGGTCCTCGGAGAAGTACTCCAACGTGTCGTTCATCCAGCCCATGTCCCACTTGAACCCAAATCCAAGTCCGCCGTGCTCGGTCGGACGCGTGACGCCTGGCCACGCGGTCGACTCTTCGGCGATCATCAAAATGTCGGGAAACGCCTGGTACATCTCAGCATTGAGCTGCTGGAGGAAACTGATTGCCTCCAAGTTCTCGCGTCCGCCAAACTGGTTGGGGATCCAATCGTCGCCGCGGCTGTAATCTCGATACAGCATGGATGCAACGGCATCGACGCGAATGCCGTCGATGTGGAAGGCCTCCAGCCAGAACCGGGCACTGGACAACAGGAAGCTTCGGACTTCGTGCCGACCATAGTTAAAGATTGCGCTCTTCCAATCGGGGTGGAACCCTTCCCGAGGGTCGGCGTGCTCGTACAGCGCGCTTCCATCGAATGCGCTGAGCGCAAACTCGTCGGTGGGGAAGTGCGACGGCACCCAATCGAGGATTACCCCGATGTTCGCGTTGTGGAATGCATCGATGAGATCCATCAGTTCTTGCGGTTCGCCGTACCGAGACGTCGCTGCGAAATAGCCCGTCGTCTGGTAGCCCCAGCTCGCATACAACGGGTGCTCGGTGATCGGGAGAAACTCGACGTGGGTGAACCCCATTGCTGAGACATGGTTGACCAAGGCGTCGATGTGCTCGGTGTACGTGAGAGGCAGATGGTCGGGCACGGTCCTGCGCCATGAACCGAGATGCACTTCATAGATCGAGATCGGCTGGTCCCACCGATTCTGATCTTTGCGGCTCGCAAGCCATTTCGAGTCTGTCCACTCGTGGGAAAGGTCGGTGAGGATCGACGCCGTCGAGGGAGCTGTCTCGCTTCGAAACGCCATCGGGTCGGCTTTCTCGACCACTCGCCCAAAGTGCGATTCGATCCGGAACTTGTACTTCGTCCCTTCTGAGAGACCGGGGATAAAGCCGCCCCAAACGCCGCTCGAGCCAATGGGGGTCAGGGTGTGGCCGGGGTGGGTCCAGCCGTTGAAGTCGCCAATGACCGAAGCCGACACTGCGTTCGGTGCCCACACGGCGAACCGCGCACCAGGGTCGCCGTCGACGACATCGAGACGACCGCCAAGCCCGTGCCAAAGACGGGTGTTGTTGCCGGCGTTGAAGAGAAACTGGTCGTCTTCACCGAAGAAGGGGAGCGAATCGCTCGAAGTGGTGGTCACCTCCGACACCTTAGGTGCACTAGTCGACGATCACCCCTTCGCCGTCGCTGAGGTCTACGCCTGGTCCACCGAGAACCTCGTCGAGAGGCCCAACCGCAGTAAATGTGTCGTCGCCGCGGCCGCCATTGAGCCGGTCATTCCCACCGCCGCCCAAAATAAGGTCGTTCCCTTGTTCGCCGCGAATTCGGTCATCGCCGCGGCCACCGTCGAAGATGTCGTTTCCGATCGAACCAAAGAGGTCGTCGCTGCCCGCCCCACCAAAGACGATGTCGTTTCCGAGGCCGGCTCGGACCAGGTCGTCTCCAAGCCCACCGCTAAGGACGTCGTCATCTCCTTGGCCGAAGAGTGAATCATTCCCGGACTCGCCGCGGAGATCATCTTCGCCATCCGCGCCAAAGATCTCATCGTTGCCAGTGCCCCCAAAGATTCGGTCGTCACCGGCACCACCGAGTAGGCGATCGTCGCCGGCGCCTCCAAAGATCAGGTCGTTGCCACCACGGCCCGTAACGATGTCGTTTCCGCCGAGGCCGCAGATGACATCGTTGCCGGTCGTTCCGACGAGGAAGTCGTCACCGGCGGTTCCAATGATCGTGCACGATGGGGCGAACGAGCCCGCTTCGCACACGTCGCCAATGCCGTCAGCGTCGGCATCGGCTTGGCCCGGGGACGCAACCTCGATGCAGTTGTCGACGATGTCGGCAACGAGGTCACCATCGCGGTCTGCATTTGGGCCGTCCCCTGGTTCGAGGTCGCAGGCGTTGGGCAGGCCGTCAAGGTCAGCGTCGGCCAAGCTCGTATTTGCAACCGACGGACACGGATCGAGCAGATCGTGAACCCCGTCCCCGTCGTCGTCGGTGTCGCACCTCGCTGCGAGACCGTCTTGGTCGAGGTCTAGTTGGGAGTTGTCAAAGAACCCTGGGCAGGCATCGGGGAGCGAGAAACCGTCACCGTCGAGGGTGACGAGAAGCGTTGTTGCTGCGGTTCGCTCTTCCCGATCGGTAGCGACAGTGACCAAGATGCGATGAAGCCCGACGGGGAGCGCACCTGGTTCGAGTAACGTCTGCTGGCCAACGGCGACCACCTCGCCACCGACGCTCCATGTCACCGCGGCGCTCGCTGGCTCTGACGTGTCGATTGCGACCTGAAGAGGCGTGGCCCGACGTTGGACCGCCTCGATGCGTTCGGCGACCGAGAGGTCGACGATCTGAGGTACGGGATCTGGCGCGGGGAGCGCAGTGCCGAGCTCAGCGGTTGAGCTCGACCGGACGATAGCGCCAGTGCCGATTAGCAGTTCGCTGAGCGCAACGGCAGCGTCCACGTCGGGCGCTATGAACTCGATTGGACCAGTCACCGTCGACACGACATCGACAAAGCCATCCCGGTCTCCGTCGGTGAGTTCGAGCGAGCTCGCCCGGACGACGATGGCGCGTTCGTCGGGAGTGCCGCTCAACCATGCGTCCGCTCGAACAATTGCCACGGCGAGGTCGTCGAGCGTGGTTACGCCACTCGACGTTTGTACCTGGCGTATCTCGGACCTGAGTTCGCCCGGCGTATTGACGAACATTGGAATATTCGGAAGCTGGAGGGAACGGCTTGCAAACTCGAGGTTGTTGTCGGCCGGGGTTTCCTCCTCGACTTGGGCTTCCGCCCTCAGTTCGGTTTCGACATCAGCATCCGCTGTGACATCAGCATCCGCTGTGACATCGACGTCGACGGGAACGGGGATCTCTACGGAAATCTCGTCGATCTCTTCGAGGATCTCTTCGATCAAGTCGACGAGTTGCTCCTCGAGCTCTTGTCCGCTCTCGTTGCCCTGTTCGTTATCGACGACAGGCTCCTCATCAACGGGCTCCTCATCGACAGGCTCCTCATCGACAGGCTCCTCATCGACAGGCTCCTCATCGACAGGTTCCTCATCGACAGGCTCC
>CALHXU010000029.1 GCA_938040365.1 uncultured Acidimicrobiales bacterium | reverse complement strand
TTCTACGACGGCCCGATCGAGGACGCGGCGTGGCTGGGCATCGACAAGTTCCGTGCTCCCGGTAGCGCGGAGTTATCGAAGCGAATCATTACCGAGGTGATGGAGACCGTCGATGTTTCTTATGCCGAGGAGTGGAAGTTTGACCATGGCATCGCCGTTCCGCTGCACTTCCTAACCCCAAAGTTCGACAAGACGATCATCCCGGTCAACATCAACTGTCAGGGTCCGCCACTTACACCGCTGCATCGGGCGTGGGCGTTTGGTGAGGCGCTCGGCCGTGCCGCCGAATCAGTGCCAGAGAAGATCGCAATCATCGGCACCGGCGGCATTTCGCACTGGCCGGCGACACCAGACTCAGGAAAGATCAACGAGGAATGGGATCGTGACTTCCTCGACCGGTGGTGTCGCAACGACAAAGCAGCGCTGCTCGACTACCACGACGAGAGCATTTATCGCGACGCAGGCCAGGGCGGCTTTGAGATCCGCACATTCCTCAGCGTCTCGGCCGCAGCCGACGGAGCGAAGGGAACTCCATCTCGCCGTCCTCTAGGCACGGTGCACTTCTGCGAACCAATCCCCATTTTTGCGGTGAGCTGCACGATCGCGAGCTACGACCTTTCGCCGTAGTGCGAGCTACGGTTCCACCGCTCTACTGATAGTGCTCGGCTAGGCGCTGCCAGCCCTCTTCGAGGCTGACCGTTGGGGTCCAGTCAAGGGCCTCTCGAGTTTCGCGCTGGTCAAACCAGTGCGCGGTCGAGAACTGTTCGGCGGCAAAGCCGGTCATCGGCGGCTCGTCTTCGCGGTTGGTGATCTCCCAGATCTTTTCCACGAGACGCCCGCCCGCGATGGCGAACTTGGTCGGCACTTTGCGCGGGTTCCACTCGACGCCGGCAGCCTCGGTGATGCGAGCGATGAGCTCGTGGACGGTTCGGGGCTCACCGTTCGAGACCACGAGCGCGCGCCCGCCAAGTTCGGGCGCCCGGTCGAGCGCGGCGATGAGGGCGTCGGCTGCGTTGTCGACCCATGTGGCATCGATGAGCGCGAGGCCCGATCCAACGATTGGAAGCCGGCCACTCCTCGCCCGATCGAGGATGCGCTCGACGAGTTGGGTATCGCCCGGTCCAATCACGAGGTGGGGGCGAATTGCGACGATGGGCATCTCCGGAGTTGACGCGGCGAGCGCAACCTTCTCGGCCATTGCTTTGGTGGTCGCATAGTGTCCGCTCGTCGAATCGGGATCGGCAGGATCGGCGCCAGAACCAACGATGGAGGCGCCACCGTGAGCGACCGACGGTGTCGAGGTATGCACAAATCGGCTGACGCCGCTCGCTCGGGCCGCCGAGATCAAGTTCGTCGTGCCTTCGACATTGATCGCTACGAACTCGTCGAGGGCGCCGACGATATCGACCTTCGCAGCGAGGTGGATAACCCCGTCTTGTCCAGCGACCGCCTCTTCGACGGTAGTGATGTTGGTGATCGAACCCAGCACCTCGATCACACCTTCACGGTTCGCAAGCCCAGAGGGCGAGCGCTGCAGGGTCGTGACCTCGTCGCCTCGAGCGAGCAGCCGCTCGACGATCAGCTTGCCGATCATGCTCGTTGATCCAGTGACGAGAACTTTCACGCTAGATCTTCTCCATTGGCGCACCGGACAGAACCGCACTCGCCCATTCGCGAAGGCGGGCGCGATCGATCTTGGAGTTGTGCCGCCGGTCGACGGGAAGCTTGGGAATGGCGAGCACTGCAACGATGTCGAGCGACATCTCCGAGTTGATCGCTGTGCGGACCGAATCGATAAGTGCGAGGTCGGCCAGATCGGGTTTCTTCACCGGTTCGTCGAGCTCGACGAGAACGACGAGCTGCTGGAGGTCCTCTGGTCCAACGCCGACGACAGCGGCCATCGCAACGCCCCCGAGTGACTCCACGATCTGTTCGATCCGAACCGGAGCGAGCAGACCGTCAGTGGTCTTGACAACATCGGCCAGCCGACCGCCCATCCACAGCCTGCCGTGGTCATCGAGGTAGCCAACATCGCCGGTGGCGTGCCATCCGGGCGGTTGGGATGCCGCGTGAGTGGTGTGCCACAGCCGGTCATAGGCAAGCCGGGCGTGCGGCGCTCGAACGATGATCTCGCCAAAGTCTGCCGCACCGGAGATCGGGCGAATCTGTACCTCGGCGCCCGGAACTGGTTTCCCGACGCAGACTCCGTTGCCCGAACCCGCCTCGTGCATTTCGGGAAGGCTGATCGTCGACACCGGCAGCACCTCGGTCATGCCATAGGGCGTGTAGGCGACCGCATTTGGGAAGATCGCCTGAGCTCGATCGAACAGATCGACGCGAATGGGTGCGCCCGCCGACAGCAAGAGCCGTACACCCTCGAGCGCCGACCGGTGAGCAACGCTCAGCTCATCCTCGGTTCGGATCGTGCTCATAAGCGCAGCGGGCGAGGCAAAGACCAAGGTGGCGTTCGTCCTCACCACGGTGTCTGCCAGTGTCGTTGCCGTGATGCTCGCAGGTGAAGATACGTCCATGTCGGGAACTGCCGAGGTAATGCCGAGCATCGGGCCATACAGCGCGAATGGCGCGAATGCGGCGACGAGGGAGTCGTCGGCGGTGATTGCGTAGAGGTCCGAGATGATGTCGCGCTGCGCGGCGATCTGTCCGTGGGTGTAGACCACGCCCTTTGAGGGACCGGTAGAACCCGAGGTAAAGATGACTGCAGCATGATCAGCTTCACGGGGGAGCGGACGTGCTTCATCGACGGTGGAATCGGCCGAAAGCGACGTGAGGTCGGCTTCCGCGTCGAGGACTCGGTTCTGGGCTTCGGAGAGCGGCTCGAGGCTGATGCGCTCACCAGGCCAACGAAGGGTGCGCGAAGCAGCGAGGGCCCGATTGATACCAATCAAGTACTTGGGGTTCGCCGACTTCACCGCAGCGGTCATCTGAGGAGGTGTAAGGGCGCCATCGACGAGCACCGCAATGGCACCAAGACGCCAACAGCCGTACGCAATGACGGCGAGATCGATACCCGGTGGCACCATGATCGCCACCCGGTCGCCCGGACTTACGCCGTGTCGGTGAAGTGCTGCAGCGGTGGTTTCGATACGAGCCGACAACTCGTCGAAGGTGATCTCGGCGCCACCGTTGCCCATCTCGGCAATCGCAACCTTGCCCGCAATCTCGGGATTCGAAATGCGTTCTAAGAGGCGGGTTGGCTGTGATGAATGCGTCACTGCATCGCTGGTTTTGTTCAGGCCCGAAATCCAGTCGACGACCGCCGACGCTACGTCTTGATCTTCGCCCACGAAGTGTCCAGCGTTTGCCCACCGGTGAACATCGGCGTGTGGGAGACGGTCTTCGAGGTCGTGGAGGTAGAGATCGGAGAACACCGGATCCTTCGACCCCCAAAGCAGGAGCGCAGGAATATTCTCGAGGTGCTCGAGGCCTTGCGCGATCGCGTTGAGCGTTTCGGCTGATGGGTGATCGGGTTCGAGCGGGATGTCTTCGACGAAGTGTTGAATGGCTTCCCGACGTTCCTTCGTCTCGTACGGTGCGAGGAATCCGGCGCGGATGTGCTTTGGCGTTCGGGGCTTCGACATCTCGAAGGCGCCGGTAATGAAGGCCGTCGTATCGACCGTCGATCGACGGAGCGCGCCGCGCGAACGGGTCATGCGGATGATGCGCGGTGCCGCCGCACCTTCGGGCTGGTGAACCGCAGTGTTGGTCAGCACAACGCCGGTGAGCTGTCTGAGATGACGGAGGGCCCAGCCGAGCGAGATGGGTCCACCCCAGTCATGTGCGACAGTCACGACCGGACCTTTGAGTCCGAGGTGGTCGGTCAGCGCAACGAGGTCATCGACGCGCTGGGCGAGGTTGCGCGTCGTTCCGGTCCGATCTGAAAATCCCATATCGAGGTGGTCGACAGCGATGGCGCGAACGCCCGGAGGCAAGGTAGCGAGGAGGTTTCGCCAGAGATAAGACCACGATGGGTTGCCGTGCACGCACAACAAGGTGAGGTCGAATTCTTCGCCCTCGACGGTTTGGGTGTCGAGAAAGTGGAAGGTTCGGGCAACGCCGTCGATCTCGACGGTTTCGAGACGAGACCACGCGAGGTCGAGCCCGTGAAGCCCGCTAGGGGGGAGCCGAGCCGCATCGAGCGGCCCGGGGGTTACCACTGAATTTCGAGCATCGCGGTGTTGAGGCCCGATCCCATTCCCTGCAAGAGGACGCCCTCGCCAACATTTAGCGTGTCGGCAACTCCGGCCAGGGTGATGGGAATTGCCGCCGGGCCGATATTGCCCAACGTCGGGAAGCTTCGAGGTACTCGTTCGCCGTCGATGCCGAGCGTGTCGATGATCGCCTGCGTGTGCACTTCGGAGACTTGGTGAAGCACGTAGTAGGCCATGTCGAACCAGCCGGGCTTGTCGCCCGCATCGTCCCACGCGAGCTTCGCGGTTTCGGTGCCCGCTTCGAGCAGGCCGCGAGTATCGGTTCGCATACCTTCGAGGCTGCCGACGCAGAGGTCGTGGTAATTCGTTGCGGCGCGGAAAAAGCCACCGACCACCTTGTGACTACCGGGGTTCGTCGAGTGGCGACCAAGCACCATCGCCGCGGCGCCTGAGCCAAGCGTGAGCGTTGCGAAATTCGAGAACAGGTCGTCGATGGCCGTGCCGTTCTCGAGGAGATTGTTCAGCGTGTTCTCGTAGATCTCGCGGGTGCCTTCTCCGTCGACGATCAGCACGTAGTCGGTTTGGCCCGACGCGATCATGTTGCCCGCGACCTGCATGCCGTTGAGAAAGCCAAGGCATGCATTGGAAAGGTCGAAGTTGATGCAGCTCGCCGGAAGGCCAAGCTGGTCGTGCACGGTCACAGCGCTCGACGGTTCGAGACGTTCACGGCACACGCTCGTGTCGATCATGAGTCCAATGCGAGAGCGATCGATTCCGGCGGCTTGAATCGCTTTTTCGCCAGCCATCGCCGCAGCGTCCATAAAGCTGGTTCCAACGTTCCACATGCGGCGTTCTTTGATGCCAGCGAGTGTGCTCAGCAGGCCAGGCTTGGCCTCGGTGCGCTCATAGAAGGGTGCAAGCTGCTCGTCGATCGATTCGGAAGTGACGACCTCAGGTGCCAATTCTGCACGGAGCGAGACAATGCCCAAATCATCGCATATGAAGTTTGCGTTGCCCGTCATGTATTCCTTTATCCCAGGTCCTGGGGAGGTGGCCCAGAAGATCATTGCACGATAGGGCACGAAACGCAGGATCCGGTGCTTCGTCCATTTACAGAATTCATACCGTCAGCAAAAGTCATCTGCCGCTCGTGTACGCGAATCCGCGTCGACGAGTTCTTATGGTGTTCTAACTGAGATGGGAAGCGAAACGATGACGGTGGTGTTGAGTAGCGGTATGGCCAGCGTTTCTCTGCCCCGATCCATGTGCGCTGCTGCCAAGTTTCTGCTGTTCGCAATCGTGCTGTCGGCGTGTTCTGCGCCGTTCACCCAGGCGGTGAGTCGACAACCGTTCGACTCGAGCTTGTTCGACCCGACCGATGTTCCCGGCGTCGAGTTGCCTCCCGGGTACCTGCGCTCCTGGGATCGCGATCAGATCGTCCCGGTCTATGAACCAACGTTCGTCGAAGCAGATTTTGTCGACTGGGACGACGACGAAGTTGTTATCGGCATCAACATCAATGGCGAGCAGCGGGCCTATCCCGTTGGCTTCTTGTCGAATCGGGAGTTGGTCATCGACGAAATCGATGACATACCCATACTCGTAAGTTGGTGACCGCTTTGCGGTACGGCGTTGGTCCATCGCCGAGTGATAGACGGAGAAACCGTCGTGTTTGGAAACCAAGGTGATCTTTGGCGTACCGCAATGACCTGGTTCGATCACGAGACGGGCAGCGTCTGGAGTCAAGTGACCGGGACGGCGTTGCTCGGTCCGCTCGCCGGCACCAGCATCCCGTTGCTCGAGTCTGAACTGGCGAACTGGTCGGACTGGCGTGAACAGTTCCCTGACACGGTAGCGCTCGCCACCAAGACGGCGAGCAACACGTTTCAGGTCCGCCACCTCACGGTCGTCGCGCAGATCAACGACGAGCAGGCCGGCATCGAGTTCGGCGATCTTGCCGATCGCGGTTCGATCTCGACCGACCTCGGTGGCGAGCGGGTCGTGTTCGTCGCCGATCCCGAGATCGAGCGGTGGGCGGTGTTCAAGACGAGCGTCGATGGCGTGGAGCGCGAGCTCGAACGGCGCGACGGCCGCCTCGTCGATGTCGAGACCGGTGAGTCGTGGTCACTGTCGACCGGTGCGAGTTTCGATGGTTTGGACCAACTCGAGCGAGTGCCCACGTTCAGCTCGAACTTCGCCAACTATGTCGACATCTTTCCCGACGGACAGGTGCTCGTACAGCCCGAGGTCGTACGCCCGATCCCGGCGCCAGTGATTCCTTATATTCGCTAGCCGCCGAGCAGGACATTCGTTAGCCGCCGAGCAGGACATTCGCTAGCCGCCGAGCAGGACATTCGCTAGCCGCCGAGCAGGACATTCGCTAGCCCGTGATATTGGGTTCGATCGTGCCGCGCTGGTTCTGCTCGATCGGCGCGGCGGGGGCACATCCATAGTTAAGGATGCGCAGGACCCGGTCGGTTCGTTTCATGCTGAGGACCGACACGGTTGCGGTTTCGAGGACGAAACGACGCCCCTCTTCTGCGGGCATGCCGAGCCAACGGGCGATAAGGATCGCAAGAAGATGGCCATGGGCAAACACGATGACCGGCCCGTCGTCGGAGGCACTGTCGATTCGCTCTATCGCCCGGTCCGCGCGCACGCCGACGTCGTGAGCGCTCTCGCCGCCCTCGAGCTCACCGAACCACTTTGACCACCCCGGCTCTTCGGCAACGATGTCGGCGTTGGTGCGGCCTTCGTACTTGCCGTAATCCCATTCGACAAGATCGTCGTCGAGGATGAGTGCGCCCGGGTCGTGGGTAACACCACTGATCTCGGCGGTCTCGCGAGCGCGCTGGAGCGGCGAGGAGAACCGGTGCGAAAACGTCCAACCCGTGAGTGTCGGCCCCACGAGGTACGCCTCCTCCCGCCCCTTCGCCGTGAGCGGGATATCGGTCAGGCCGGTGTGCTGGCCGTCGCGACTCCACTCGGTCTCTCCGTGGCGCACGAGAACGATCTTTGAAGTCATGAGGCACTGTAGCCAATTCATTATCGCCGAATCGAATTCCGACCTCGACCCAAAACACCCCAAAACGAGATTTGTCCCCCGTTTGGAACCTATGCGGTATCAAACGGGGGACAAATCGTGTGAAGGGTTACTTCGGTGGCATCCTTATGCCGCCATCGACTCGGATGGTCTCGGCGTTCATGTACGGGTTGGTGATGAGGTCCATCACCATGAACGCCAGTTCTTCGCCCGCGCCGAGACGCTTTGGAAATAGAACCGACTGGCCGAGGTGCGCTTTGAACTGGTCGCTCTGTTCACCCTCGCCGTAGATCGGCGTGTCGATGAGCCCTGGTGCAATGGTGTTGACTCGAATGCCGATGGCCGAGAGGTCCCGAGCAATCGGCAGCGTCATGCCGACGATTCCGCCCTTCGAAGCCGAATAGGCGCACTGGCCGATCTGGCCGTCGAATGCTGCTGCAGATGCCATGTTGACGATCGCACCGCGCTGGCCATCTTCGTCGACCGGATCGGTCGTCGACATTGCCGCCGCCGATCGGCTGAGCATGTTGAACGAGCCGACGAGGTTGATGTCGACGACCTTGCGGAAGGCATCGAGGTCGAAGGGTTCGCCGTCGCGGGTTACCGTGCGGCCCGCCCAGCCAATGCCAGCCGAGTTCACGAGCGCTCGCAATGGCCCCATCTCCGAGGCTGCCCCGATCGCTGCATCGGCATCCTCTTGTGACGTGACGTCGCACTTGACGAACAGGCCGCCCAGTTCGGATGCGACCGCCTGACCGGCTTCCTCGTTCAGGTCGGCAATTACGACGCGGCTTCCGGCTGAGGCGAGTTGTCGGGCTGACGCTTCGCCAATTCCCGACGCGCCACCGGTGATGATGGCCGAGCTTCCTTCAAGGTTCATTCGTGGCATTAGCTTTCAACCCTTTCGATGAGCGTTCCGTTAGCGAGCCCGCCGCCTTCACACATGGCCTGAAAGCCGTAGCGTCCGTCGGTGCGTTCCAGTTCATTGACAAGCGTGGTCATGAGCTTTGCGCCCGAGCAGCCGAGTGGGTGACCGAGGGCCACGGCGCCACCGTTGACGTTTACCTTCTCGAGGTCGACGCCAGTCTCTTTTTGCCAAGCGAGAACAACCGATGCGAACGCTTCGTTGATCTCGAACAGGTCGACGTCTTCGAGTGAGATATCGGCCTTGTCGAAGAGCTTCTCGGTAACCGGGATAGGGCCCTTCAACATGGTAACCGGGTCGGTCCCGGCGAGCGCAAAGTTGCGGAACACCGCACGTGGCTTGAGGCCGAGTTCGTCCGCCTTCTCCCGGCTCATGATAAGGACGGCAGCTGCGCCATCGCTGATCTGGCTCGAGTTGCCCGCGGTGATCTTGCCGTCTTCTTTGAAGGCGGGCTGCAGCGTTGAGAGCTTCTCGGCCGTGGTTCCCTCTCGGATGCCTTCATCGCGGGTCATCATGACCGTCTCGCCATCGATGTCGACCGGGACGGGAATGATCTCGTTTTCGAAGCGACCCTCCTCGGTTGCTTGGGCAGCCCGACGCTGACTCTCGGCGGCGAAGGCATCGAGGTCCTCGCGACTGATGTCGTACTCATCGGCGATCATGTCGGCACCGATGCCCTGGTTTGGCAGGCCAGTGTCCTTATAGCGGTCTTGCATGCTCTCGGGGAATGGGAAGCCGAGGTCTTTGACGATCGTTGCTCCCATTGGGGTTCGGGTCATGACCTCAACACCGGCTGCGATCACTACGTCGTAGGCACCGGCCATCACACCCTGGGCGGCGAAATGGAGGGCTTGTTGGCTCGAACCACACTGGCGGTCGACCGTGGTTGCCGGAACCGACTCGGGCCATCCGGCTGCGAGAACGGCGTTGCGGCCAATGTTGAGCGCTTGCTCGCCAGCCTGCATAACACAACCCATGACGACGTCGTCGACGAGGGCCGGGTCGAGGTTGTTTCGTTCCTCCAAGGCTTTGAGGACGTGGGCGGCGAGGTCGGCTGGATGCCAATCTTTGAGCATGCCGTTGCGCTTACCCGCTGGGGTGCGCACCGCATCGACGATGACTGCTTCTTGCATGGTTTTCTCCTGTGGTGACTAGTTCGTCTTTGGACTGGTTTCTTCGGTGGATTCGAGTGCGTTGGCCGACATCTTCAGCAAGATTTCGGCGAGTTGTTGCCGTTCAGCTTTCGTGATTCCGGAGCGAAGGCGCTTGCGAAGGCTCTCGTCGATCGCAATGACTTGCGCGGCGAGCACCTCGCCGCTCTTTGTGTTCTCGACAAGCCACACCCGGCGGTCGTCGGGGTCGGGCACCCGAACGACGAGCTCGCGTCTCTCGAGCTGGTCGACGAGCGAACCGGTCGCCGCACGGCCGAGTACGAGCGCCGCGGCGAGCTGGGTTTGGGTCATCGGCCCATTCTCGGCGACATATCCAAGAAGCGATGCTTGCGAGAGCGTGAGGTCGAGCGGCTCGAAGCAATGGTCATAGGCAATGCGTATGTCGCGCGCCGTCGACATGATCGTCGTCTCGACCCGCTGCCACGGCGGGGTAGTAAGCGCGAGTGGCGCTGAGTTAGTCACGGAGAGAACCTTCGGCGTGTGAACAGAGAGTAACGTACGACATCAGAACGTATGTCACCATACAGTCTGAACCCCGACTGTCAA
>CALHXU010000028.1 GCA_938040365.1 uncultured Acidimicrobiales bacterium | reverse complement strand
GTGGCCGACGTGCTCCGGCTCGGTCGTTATGGCTATGAGATGTCGCGAGCTTCGGGGCTGTGGGTCGGCTTCAAAATGCACACCGATGTTGCCGACGGGTTTGCGACCATCCCCGCGAACAGCGGTGATCAACCGATCTCTCCATACGTGCACGAGGTCGATGGAAAGCCGTGGCGTTCGACGGTCGACAACAACCTGATTACGCCCGCATCGCTGATGCTCGAAGAAGAACTCTTCGGCGTACGGGTCGACGCTGCGCTCGGCTTTGCACGCGAGAATCCAATGAATCGCTCCTTTGGTTCGCCCACGCCGTGGCTCGGAATCGTGGTGGCAGGAAAGCCCGTCGGCGACGTGCTCGACGCATTCGAGATGCTGGGCATTGCCGACCAGCTCGAGGATCTCGGCATTGGTGTCTATGTGCCCGGGATGATCTCGCCGCTCGAGCCACAAGCGTTACGCGCCTTTGCCTCTCCTACCGAAACACTGTTCGTCGTCGAGGCCAAACGGTCCTTTATTGAGTCGCAGGTCAAAGATGTGTTGTACGACGAGACGAACCCGCCGATGGTCTTTGGGAAGCGGGATCAACATCGCGAACCGCTCGTTCCCGGTTCGGGAGCGCTCAGCGCGCAGAAGCTTGTCGAGCCGCTGAGGCGAATCCTCGAGGAGAAAATCGACCCGGCCCGGCTCAAGAAGCAGCGCGAGCGAATTCCGCTTCTCGCCGACAGCGGCGATGCGCTGCCAGACCGAACCCCGTATTACTGCTCGGGATGCCCACACAATCGATCGACGGTGGTCCCCGACGGCTCGATCGCCGGGGGTGGCATTGGGTGTTCGACGATGGCGGTGTGGATGGGGCGATCTACCGAAGGTCTCACCCAGATGGGCGGCGAAGGGGCGCAATGGGTAGGGACTGCGCCGTTCATCTCTGATGGGCATCGCTTCCAGAATCTTGGCGACGGAACGTTCTTTCATTCCGGGTCGCTCGCAATTCGTCAAGCCGTTGCAGCCGGCACCAACGTCACCTTCAAGCTCTTGTATAACCACGTTGTTGCAATGACCGGAGGTCAAGAAGCCGCCGGCGAGATGGCGGTACCCGACCTCACCCGATGGCTCCATGCCGAAGGTGTTGGTACCACGATCGTTGTCACGAACGACGTCGACCAATACGGCAAAGACGCCAACTTCCAAAAGGGTGTTCGAGTAGTCGGCCGTGAGTCATTCGACGACGTGCAGCGCCAGTTGCGAGAGATCCCCGGCGTTACCGCGCTGATCTATGACCAAGGTTGTGCGGCCGACCTTCGACGGAACCGTAAGCGCGGCAAGGTCGAGACGCCCACGACACGGATCATGATCGACGAGTCGATCTGCGAAGGCTGCGGGCACTGCGGAGAAGTCTCGAACTGCATGAGCGTGCATCCCGTCGAAACGCCATTCGGTCGTAAGACCCGCATTCACCAAGAGTCATGCAACTACGACTACAGCTGCCTCGGTGGCAACTGTCCAGCCTTTGTCACCGTCGAGGTCGATCCGACAGACCGAGTTGAAAAGACACGGGCAGGGGCCGATTACGCCGACGGGGAACCTCCGGCCGAGCCGCAATTACCCGAGGACGCGACGATCCTCATCGTTGGAATCGGCGGCACCGGCGTGGTTACCGCAAGCCAAGTGCTTTCGACTGCAGCGATGCTCGACGGCAAGGCCGCAACGAGCCTCGATCAAACTGGGCTCGCCCAAAAGGGCGGTCAGGTCATCTCGAATCTGTATCTCGGAAGTGAGTCTTCTGCAGGCGCAGCAAAAGTGGGCGTTGGCCAAGCCGATGCACTGTTGATCTTCGATGTCGTCGGCGGGTCGATGCCCGCGGTGCTCGAGCGAGGGGACCCCGGACACACCCGTGCGGTGGTATCGACCAGCCGAGTTCCGACTGGTCAGATGGTCACACGCGTTGAACAGGCAGAGTTTCCTCAAACCGATCGCTTCCGAACGAGAATCGATGCGGCGACCGTCGCATTGGAGAACTTGTGGGTCGATGCCGAAGGGATTGCGCGTTTCGTATTTGGCTCCCAGCCTGCAGCGAACATGCTCGTCGTTGGTATGGCCTACCAGCAGGGCATGATCCCGGTGGCAGCGTCGGCGATTACCGAAGCGATCCGGCTCAACGGGGTGGCGATCGAAATGAATACTCAGGCGTTCACGCTTGGGCGACGAGTGGTTGCAGATCGAGACCTCTTCGATGAACTCACCACCGTTTCAGCAGCTGTCGACCCGTCACCGCCTGCGCCGACCGCAGCAGTGGCCTCGCTAATCAGGGCGGTCCCTGACCTCGACGACGAACTCGAAACGATCCTTTTGTGGCGAGTTCCCGAGCTGATCGAATGGGGAGACGAAGACTACGCTGGGCGCTACGTGGCGAGCATCGCTGCTGTTCGTCGCTCCGAACTACACGCCAGCCTCGTCGGGGCTCCTTTGTCGAAGATCGCTGCCCAACACCTATACAAACTGATGGCGTACAAAGACGAGTACGAAGTGGCTCGTCTTGCGATGCGAACAAACATGGAGGCTAAGGCCAAGGCGCAATTCGGTCCGAACGCCACGTTGTCTTACCAACTGCACCCGCCATCGTTGAAGAAGGTTGGCGTCAAGAACAAGATCGCGATCCCGGCGGCAGCTGCCCAGAGGACGTTCCGGTCACTGCAGAAGACAAAGCGAGTTCGCGGTGGTCGCCTCGACCCGTTTAGCAAGTCTGCCGAGCGACGCGTCGAGCAAGAACTGATTCCCGAATATGAGGCGCTTCTGGTTCGTTTGTCCAGCCGACTGACCCGCGAGTCGGTCGACGACATCGTGGCGGTCGCTGATCTCGCCGATCAGATTCGAGGCTTCGACGAGATCAAACTCGCGAACGTCGAGCGCTATCGCGAGCAAGTCAAAGCAGCGGAGGCTGCGCTAGGTTAGCCCCAGTGCACCAACGAAGGGGTCTGTAAATGGGCGTAGCGATCAGCGACATAGAGGGCCTCAAGGGGCTCATCACCGAAGAGTGGAGCGACTGGACTACTTCGGTCGAGGTTACCCAAGAGATGATCAACACCTTCGCCGATGTCACGAAGGACCATCAGTGGATCCACGTCGACATCGAGAAGGCAAATGCCGGTCCCTTCGGCGGGCCGATTGCGCACGGTTTCCTTACGCTCAGCCTCGTGTCGCACTTCAGCGAGCAAACCATGCCGCAGATCGATGGTGCGTTAGGCGGCCTCAACTACGGCGCCGATCGCCTTCGCTTCCTCAATCCAGTCCCTGCAGGCTCGCACGTGCACGCGAAATCTCGTGTCGTCGATGTAACCGAAAAGGCCGCAGGCAAGCTCTTCAAGGTCGAAATCGCGGTGCATGTCGTCGACGATGAGAAGCCCGCGGTTCTCTACGAATCGCTCATCTTGATGATCGGGTAGGCGCGTCGAATAGGTCGGTCGAGAGCTGCTTCAGTAAGCGAACCGCAAGAGTGGCGTGTAGGACTTGCCCCAACACCGATGTGGTGTGAGTCTGTTGCGATGCTTACGCCAAACTTCAATCTCGAGACGATCCGACTCTTTCTCCATGTCACGGCGGTGACTGTTTGGGTCGGTGGCCAGATCGTCATGATGGCAATTCTGCCCGTGCTGCGTGCTGCGAACATCGAAGGCCATGCCGCAAGTGTCGCTAAGGCATTCCAAAACGTTGCATGGCCTGCCATGGCCGTCGCCATCTTCACCGGGTTTTGGAACATCCTGGCGCTTATGAACGTCGAGAAGTCCTTCGGTTGGAACATGACCTTTGGCATTAAGTTCCTGTTCGTGATTTTCTCGGCAGTCGGTGCCGCTCGTCATGCAAAGGCTGAGGATCCCAAGGCAAAGGGCATCTACGGCGCCATCGGGTTTGGCGCTGCGATCATCGCAATGTTCTTGGGCTTCGTCCTTTAGAACCTAACCTTCGAGTTCTCTTGAGGACCGTCCGGTCATAACCAGTCGGCCGATCTCTTCGATCAACCGGTTTGCGTTCGCGATGTGGTCGTCGCTATCGAACCACAGGGGAGAGCCAATGTTGGCAACGACTCGGTGACGGCCGAATCGAGGTTTCGGAAGTGGGGTGCCTGGCTTCCACACTTCGTCGGAGAACGCGAAGCCAACCGGAAGCACCGCAGCGCCCGCAGCGCGAGCAATGCGTGAGACACCGGGCCGACCTTGGCCAACACCATTGTGCTGATCTGCTCTCCGGGTGATTCTGCCTTCGGGCATAATGCCGGTTGTCTGGCCGGCGATCAGCGCTTCGACCATCGCAGCCTCGGCAGCCTCCCGGTCGTCTTTACTGAATGGAACGCACCCAATGTTTCGAAAGAAGGCGCCGGCGAGCGGGTTCCTGAAGAAGCGGGCATTGACCCCGATGCGCGTTGTCAGTCCGTAGTTGCCGAGCAAGATGAGACACGCCGGCAGATCGAAGAGACTGGAATGGTTGGCAGCGATCATCAGAGGACGGTCGGTCGGCAGCTCGATCTTGTCGGGAAGTTCGACCCGAGAGCACAGTCGAGACACAACTCGGGATCCGCCGACCGATACGGCGTAACGCTTTTCGAAGCCAGTGTCGGCGAAGAGGCCCTTTGCTTCTCCTCGACCAAACATCTTTGTCTCCACGGTCCGATTCTAGGTGCTCCGGGTCACGGGCAGTACCAGATCAGGGGTACGATCTCGATCACTACGGAGGTATCCCATGGTCGAACCCGACTTCCTTGAATTCTCGACACTGAGTCTGCATGCAGGTCATCAACCCGATCCACAAACGGGCGCTCGAGCAGTCCCTATTTACTGGTCGACGTCGTACATGTTCGATAACACCGACCATGCGGCTGGGCTGTTCAACCTTGAAGTCCCCGGCCACATCTACTCTCGAATTTCGAATCCGACGACCGCGGTTCTCGAGGAGCGAATCGCAGCCCTCGAAGGCGGAGTCGGAGCGGTGTGTACCGCGAGTGGAATGGCGGCATTTCACCTCGGCATAGCGACGCTGATGGGTGCGGGCGGACATATCGTGGCGGCCCGAAACCTCTATGGCGGCACCGCAAACATCCTCACTCAAACGCTTCCGCGCTTTGGGATCACGACGACCTTCGTCGACCCACAAGACCCTGATGCATTCAAGGCAGCGATTACCGAGGACACCCGACTCGTCTATGGCGAGACCCTCGGAAATCCCGGGATCGAGGTCATGGATATCGAAAAGATCGCCGGTCTCGCGCACGATCATGATCTTCCGCTCATGGTCGACTCGACCTTTGCTACGCCCTACCTGATCAAACCGATCGACTACGGCGCCGACATCGTGATGCACTCGATCACGAAGTTCATGGGAGGCCACGGCGTGGCCCTCGGTGGTGTGCTCGTCGACGGCGGGCGATTCGACTGGGAAGCAAGCGGTAAGTTTCCAACGATGACCGAGCCCTATGACGGCTATCACGGCCTGGCGTTCGCCGAGGAGTTTGGTCCAGCGGCATTCATCACCCGAGCGCGCGCCGAAGGCTTGCGAGACTTTGGCGCGGCGCTTAGCCCAATGAATGCATTCCAGATCCTCCAAGGGATCGAAACGCTGCCCCTTCGTATGGACAAACACGTATCAAATGCTCAAGCCGTCGTTGCGATGTTGGTCGAGCACGAAGCAGTGAGTTGGGTTTCGCACCCGAGCGCCCCGACCCACAGCGACCACGAGCTTGCAAAGCGCCTGTACCCAAAGGGGGCGGGAGCGATCTTGAGCTTTGGCGTGAAGGGCGGGCGAGAAGCGGGCCGTAAGTTCATCGAATCGGTGAAGCTTGCGTCGCACCTCGCGAATGTTGGTGATGCCCGCACCCTCGTCGTCCACCCAGCATCGACCACGCATCAACAGATGTCGCTCGAGGCGCTCGAAGTTGCCGGTGTTGGTGAAGACCTCGTGCGCCTCTCCGTCGGGCTCGAAGACGAAAAGGACATCCTGGCCGACCTCAACCAAGCCCTTCGGGCTTCGCAGCGATAGAAGGGAATCGATATGGAGATCAACTACCGAGGCGAATCGGTCCGTATTGCGACCGGAGGCCGAGATCACGATGGCAATTCCCAACGGCTCGTCCTCATCCATGGTTCAGGGATGGACCGGACCGTCTGGCAGATGCAGTGTCGCTGGTTTGCGCACCACGGCTACTCCGTGGCGGCGATCGACCTTCCCGGTCATGGTCTGAGTGGCGGTGAACCGCTCGAAACGATCGAAGAGATGGGGGAGTGGACCGCGGGGCTGATTCATGAACTCGACCTCGCTCCGGCCCACATTGTTGGCTTCTCGCTCGGAACGTTCGTCGCCCTTGAGGCCGCTGCCCAAGACCCGAGCTGTGCCGAATCGCTCGTGCTGATCGGCACGGCGTCGGCAATGCCGGTTCACCCCGAACTCTTGACCACGAGCTACGACAACATCCCAAAGGCCAGTCGTCTCATGACGTCGTGGGGAATTGGCAGCAAAGCCCATCGAGGCGGCCATCAATCGCCCGGCACGTGGCTCGTCGGTGCGAGCACGGCGCTTGTCGATACGTCACCAGAGAATGCGCTCGGACACGACATGACGGCGTGTAACAACTACCAGGGCGCGATTTCTTCGGCCGAGAAACTTACGATCCCTGTCACCTTCGTGCTTGGCACCGAAGACAAGATGACACCGATCAAGAAGAGCGTCGACCTTGTCGATGCGGTGTCGGAGAAAACGGTGGTGAAGCTTCCGAGCACTGGCCACATGATGCCGATCGAAGACCCGATCGCGGTTCGGGTGGCGATTGCCGAGGCGACCAACTGGGACGGCAAACGTTCGTGACATTCGTCGGGTGAGTGAGTCCGCCTTGCGTCGCAACGCCGACCTACGGTTGGTCTCGTGAAAATATTTGGTGTTGTTAACGCTTCTCCCGATTCGCTCGCTGATTTCTCGGTCGCCACGACCCCCGAGGCCGCTCGTGCCTACGCCGAGAAGCTTCTTTCGGAAGGCGCTGACCACATCGATCTCGGTGGTCAGGCGAGCCACGGTAACGCGGCGATGGTGACCCCCGATGAAGAGTGGGCCATTCTCGAAGGGCCGCTCGTGGCGATTGCCGGGCTCGGTGTCACGATTTCGGTCGACACGTGGCAAGTCGAGACCGCTCGTCGTGCTTTCGATGCGGGTGCGTCGGTCCTGAACGCCGCCGACGCGTTGCAGTCGCCAGAGATGCTCGAGTTCGCAGCGGAACGCGAGTGCGACATCGTCCTGCCCTTCATGCTTGGCCCCGACCCTCGACACCTCAAACATGTCGACGGAGACCCGGTCGAAGTCATGGTGTCGTGGTTTGGTGAGCGCCTAGATGAGATGGACGCCTATGGAATTCGTGAGCGCTGTTATTTGGATCCCGGTACCGGCTTTGGTCCAGCGCATTGGGATTGGGATACCCGGGCTGAGTATCAACGAAAGATCTATAGCGGTCTCGATCGCCTCCGCGTCTACGACCTGCCTATCTATGTGCCGGTGCCGTGGAAACAGACGCCGGATCGAATGGAACTGCTCGACATCGCGCTCGCTCACAACATCGACTTCGCAAGAGCCCACTATCCAGCGCAGGTCCGGGAACGACACGAGGCGCTCAACGGGCCAGATAGCGATCGATGAGCGATCGCCCGACGGTTTGGGTTCTCGGCGATCAGCTCAACCGCTCGATTTCATCGCTCGCCGAGCGCGAACCCGGCGACTGTCGAGTCCTGTTCGTCGAAAGCTCCGCCAAGCTCGCCTCTAAGCGCTGGCACGTTCAGCGCGCCCATCTCGTAATTTCGGCAATGCGTCACTTTGCCGAGGAGCTTCGAGGCGAAGGTTTTGACGTCGATTATCGGCACGCCGAATCGCTCACCGCAGGGCTTCGCGCCCACGCGGACGAGTTTGATGTCGACGAAGTCATCGCGATGGAACCAATGAGCGCAGATGGTCGAGCGATGCTCGAACGCAACGGCGTGTCGCTCTCGGCGAACAACCAGTTCACGTGCCACTACGACGATTTTGCCGAGTGGGCGGCCGGCAAGAAGAGCTTCAAGATGGAAGATTTCTATCGGTGGCAGCGTCAGCGTCTCGACCTCATGATGGTCGACGGCAAGCCAGCGGGAGGCGCCTGGAACTTCGACAAAGACAATCGTGAACGGCCCCCGAAAGACGGCCGTGGCTGGCCCGAGATCACCCGCTTCGCGCCCGACGAGATCGACGAGGCGGTGCTCTCGGACCTCTCGGTGTTGGACAACCAATGGGGCGAGCAACCAGATGGGCGTTGGCCAGTGACGCGACAACAGGCGTTAATCCGACTCGACGAGTTCATCGAAACCGGTCTGGGTCCATTTGGGCCTCACGAAGATGCCATGCTCAGCGAGGAGTGGAAGCTTGCCCATTCGGTGCTGAGTTCGTCGATGAACCTCGGCCTGCTGCATCCTTTCGAGGTTGCCGAACGCGCCTCGGCTGCTTTACATACCGATTACGGCGGTTCGGGTACCGCTCCAATCACCAGCGTCGAAGGCTTTGTTCGCCAAGTGATTGGCTGGCGAGAATACGTGTGGGGCGTCTACTGGCTATGGATGCCCGAGTACCGAGGCCTTAACGTTCTCGAAGCGAACGAGAGCGTGCCCCCGGCGTTCACTGGCGAAGCAACCACCGAAATGGCCTGTGTCGCTGGGGTGGTTGGCCATATCGAGCAATCGGGGTACGCCCATCACATCGAGCGGCTGATGGTGCTTGGAAACTTGGCGCTTACCTCGGGCGTTTCGCCCCAGGCAATGACGAACTGGATGTGGGCGTCGTTCGTCGACGGAGCCGAGTGGGTCATGCTCCCAAATGTGCTCGGCATGGCGCTTCACGCCGACGGGGGAATGATGGCGACCAAGCCCTACGCCTCGGGCGGGGCCTACATCAACAAGATGAGCAACTACTGCGGCGATTGCGCATTCGACCCAAAGAAGAGAACCGGGGAAACAGCGTGCCCCTACACGACCTTGTATTGGGACTTCCTCGCTCGCAACGAAGAGGTCTTTCGGGGAAACCACCGCATGGGTCAGCAGCTCGCAGGGATGCGGCGCCTCAGCGATCTTGAAGACGTTCGCGAGCGAGCGGTAGAAGTTCGTCGGCGGCTTCAGCTCGGTGAGCTGTAGCGAAGCAATGGCGTTGTCTACATGCCAATGAGCAGCTTCGGGCCGTTACTCCTCGCCAATATCCTCGTTCCAGAGTTCAGGTCGCTCTGAAATCATCCGCTCCATGAGTGAGACACACGTTGGGTCGTCGATGACGGTTACTTCGACGCCGCGGGAGCGAAGCAGCTCTTCCTCGCCTTGAAAGGTGCGATTCTCACCCACGATCACCCGTGGAATGCCGTAGAGAAGAATCGCCCCTGTGCACATCGAGCAGGGCGAGAGTGTTGTGTAGATCGTCGATTCTCGGTACACGTTCGCTGAAAGTCTTCCGGCGTTTTCGAGCGCGTCCATTTCGCCGTGGAGCGTTGGACTTCCTTGCTGGACTCGTTTGTTGTGCCCTCGTCCAATGATCTTGCCCTCGTGGACGATCACACTGCCTATGGGAATGCCGCCGCTATCCCAGCCAATTCTTGCCTCGTCTATCGCTGCCTGAAGAAACTCATCCATGGACAAGTCTGCCAGTCGGGCCATCGCTCGTGGCGTAGTCTTACGTGGAGAAAAGGCCTCAACATCGAGGCGAGGAGTGAGACGTAGATGAATCAAGCGGAGTGGTGGAAGACCGGAGTGGTCTACCAGGTGTATGTGCGGTCGTTCGCCGATGGCAATGGCGATGGCACCGGCGACATTGCGGGGCTTCGAAGTCGGCTGCCGTACCTCAAAGCGCTCGGAGTTGATGCGCTGTGGATGAACCCGTGGTACGACTCGCCGTTGCGCGACGGAGGTTATGACGTTGCTGATTACCGCAAGATCGATGAGCGGTTCGGGACGACCGCCGAGGTCGAAGAACTCATTACCGAAGCGCACTCACTCGGGATGAAGCTCATTGCCGACCTCGTGCCGAACCACACGTCCACCGACCACGCGTGGTTTCAGGAGGCACTTGCCAGTCCGCCCGGAAGCCCAGCGCGCGACCGCTACGTCTTCAAAGAGGGCAAGGGCGAGTCTGGCGAGTTACCGCCGACCAACTGGACTGCGGTATTTGGTGGGCCTGCGTGGGAGCCGGTCGGCGACGGCACGTGGTACCTGCACATCTTCGATGTCTCCCAGCCCGACCTCAACTGGGAGAACGAGGAAGTACGTGCCGAGTTCGACAGCGTCTTTCGGTTCTGGCTCGACCGAGGTATTGACGGATTCCGCATCGACGTTGCCCACGGGATGGTGAAGGATCAGGCGTTTCCCGATGTGGAACGCGCTGCGGTTCTGCTCGAGAGCGACCTTGCCGAGGACCATCCGTTCTGGGACCGAGAAGGGATTCACGAGATCAACAGACGGTTCCGCTCGGTTCTCGATGAGTACGACGGGCGAATGATGGTGGCCGAGGCGTGGGTAGCACCGGATCGGCTGCCGCTCTACCTGCGTCCTGACGAGTACCACCAGTCGTTCAACTTCGACCTACTCGGCACCGAGTGGAACGCGGGCGAATTCAATTCGGTCATAGCGACCGCCGTCGAGGCCGCCGAGAAGATCGGTGCCTCCTCGACGTGGGTCTTGTCGAATCACGATGTCATGCGCCACCCAACCCGGTACGGCTTGGATGCAGGAATCAACTGGCGGACGTGGCCACTCGACGGACCCACCGACGCGCTCGACGTTGCCCGTGGGAATCGTCGGGCGCGGGCCGCGTGCATGATCACGATGTCGCTCCCCGGATCGACCTATGTGTATCAAGGCGAAGAACTTGGTTTGCCCGAGGTCTGGGACTTGCCCGTCGAGGTACTCGATGATCCGACGTGGGTGCGCTCAGATAAGCAAATGAAGGGTCGCGACGGTTGTCGGGTGCCGCTTCCGTGGGAGCCCGATGGGCCGTCGTTTGGGTTCGGGAGCGGAAATGCGTGGCTACCACAGCCCGATGTGTTCGGACCGCTAAGCGCTGCGGTTCAGACCGAAGACGCTGCGTCGATGTTGTCGCTCTACCGCGCCGCAATCTTTGCTCGGCGTGAGCACTTTGTTCACGACCAGAGCTTTGCCCCCATCGACATGGGCACCGATGTAGTCGCCTACACCCGTGGCGACGTCCTCGTAGTGGTCAACATGGGAGAGGCACCGATCGAAATGCCCGACGGCGAAGTGATTTTGTGTTCGACAGATGATGTCTCGGCTGGCTTGCCCATCGACTCTGCGGTGTGGGTGCATCGAGCTCGCTAGAGTCCGCTGGAGGCGGGCCGGCAGAGCTTGCGAGGACCTTAAAATAGTTGCCCGCCTCTATCGGATTACGGGAGATTGAGTAGCGTAAATCGCTATGGTGAAAATGCGGCGTTCAGCAGAAGAGACGCGGGAACTCATGGTTGAGGCTGGCGCGGAGATTCTGCACCAAAGCGGAATCACCATCGGGCTGGACCATGTGACGCTCGAGGCCGTGTGTCGAACGAAGAACATTCCACGCTCGTCGAGTCATTCCGCCTGGGCGATCGACGACCGGTTCAGCCCGCAAGAAGCGTTCCGACGCGAAGTCATGAAGGCATGGCTCTTCGAGCGGGAGAAGCGAGTCTTCGGCGACCAAGAGACGTCGTGCGTCGCTGAAACCGTCGAAGGCACCGAGCCGAACACGCCGCTCGAGGCAATCCGATCGGCGGTGGATTCATCATTCGAACGCACGCTCCGCTCAAATGCCGAGGGCATCGGCGCGCTGTTCTCGACCGATCTTGCCATTCGCTACGCAATTGCGTCTCAACCGCTCAGCGATCGCAACCAAGAGATGCTCGAGTGGTTAAACGAAGGTGAGCAGCTATATCGAGATCGGATGATCGAGGACGTTTACCGGCCGCTCGTGGACTTCCTCGGATATGTACCGAGACCCGAGTTCGGTAAAGACGCATGGAGCTTTTTCTCTGTGGTCGTTGCCAGCCTCGTCGAGGGTGTGACGCTGCGGGCGATGCTTCTTCCCGATCTCGACTTCGCCGAGAAGATCGTCGACACCGAAGGTCCGGGAGCGAAGACGACGGCGCTGAGCGCACTGGTCGAAGCGACATTGCGTATCTACTTCGAGCCGGCGGCTAGCTCTTAGATCGTTCCGGTCGCAAAAGATAGGAGCGTCTCGACGTGGGTGTCGGTCAAACCAATGTTGGGCAGTGTCTGCACGAGCAAGGTCGGAACGCGTTCGTTCCGCTCTTGGGCCCAAGAATGGGCGTCGTCGTAGAGGTCGTCATCTATCCACGCAGTTTGACGGTCGCCGACGTATCGCCTGACCGATTCGAGTTTGCGCGTCGCTGTCTTTCCACGAACAAAGCTGATCACCGGTAGAGGGTCAAGCCCGAGTGCTGGGCACAGCGCCTGATTTGCGTGCTGCTCCCAAGTCGTTGCCCAAACGAGATCGAAAGACTGTGCGAGGCGTTGAATTCGAGGGGCATGTGCGTCGGTCCAAACAACCCAGAAGCCGCCGATCTCGCGCTCTTCAAAGTCGGGCGGCGGAGGGTTCCCATACGGAGACAACACGCCGCCGACATCGAGCAGGAGTAAGGGCTTCACACCCTAGTTTTAGCCGCTGCGCTACAGCGCCTGCCGGGGAAACTCGACGGGTGGTTCGATCAAAGCGTTCCTCGGCGTCGATGATCTAAGGTCAGTGGATGGTCAACTCGATGAGCCCAAATTTGATGGTCACAAACGTTGCGAAGAGCCTTGCGTTCTACGCCGACGGAATCGGGCTCGAGATTGCCTTCACCGTCGACCCTGAACAGCGCTCAGATATGGATGGCGGCATCATCCCCAACGCCATCTTCGCGTCGCTTCGGACCGGTGTCGGTGAGATGATGCTGCAAGATCGCAACAACATGGCCGCCGACGCGCCGGCAGCTTTTTCGGTGGAAGACACGCCTGGCGGAACGTTGTCGCTGTACTTTCGGGTCGATGACGTCGACGCGGTCATTGCTCGGCTGGGAGAGATTGAAGTAGTCAAACCGCTGCAGCTGACGTGGTACGGGATGAAAGAGATCTGGGTGCGCGACCCCGACGGCTATGTCGTGACAATCGGATCGCCCGACGGCGATGCCCCAGAGATGTCCTCCTAGGTCGCTGCATCGTCGCTTGTTGTTCCCTGTGCACGAGGCCAACCGCTTACATTGCGAGGAACACCCGCAGTTTGTGGGCGACGAGTCGTTGCCCGGTCCGTAGGGTCATCAACATGTTCTTCAGAAGGTTCGGCAACACTGCCACCATCGAAGAGACAGTTCTGCCCGATCGGCAAGAGGCGATGGACGTTCCCGCTGCTCACGCCGTACTCGGCACGCCCATGATTGGTCCATTCCCAGACGGAATGGAACGCATCGTTCTCTCGATGACCTGTTTCTGGGGTCCCGAGCGCAGGTACTGGCAACTCGATGGGGTGTATACGACCGCGGTTGGCTACGCCGGTGGGATCACGAAGAACCCGACATATAACGATGTGAGTTCGGGCAGCACCGGACATGCCGAGTCGGTGCTTGTCGTCTATGACCCAGAAAAGGTCGAACTCACAGCACTCCTGGCGATCTTCTGGGAGTATCACGACCCGACAACACCGCTAAAGACGTTCGGGTTTGGGTCGCAATACCGAAGCGCAATCTTCACCACGACCGCGGCCCAACACGAGGCCGTGCTGCAGTCTCGCGATCGCTATCAACGGCGATTGACCGACCGAGGATTCTCCAAGATTCGAACCGAGATTGCCGAGGCTGGCGAGTTCTTCTACGCCGAGGCAGGGCATCAGCAATACATGCAGAAGAACCCGGGCGCCTTCTGTCCCAGCGGGTTCTGCCAGGTGAGTTACGAGTAGGCAGGTTTCGCTTAGTTAGTCGAGGCTGATCTTTTCGCCAACGTAGCGGCCCGTGCTAAAGACCGCCTGGAGCAGGTATCCGCCGGTGGGTGCTTCCCAATCGAGCATCTCGCCAACGACGTAGGTGTCGGAAATGGCATTGAGCGCCAGGTGGTCGTCGACCTGTGACCAGCAAACGCCACCGGCACATGAGATGGCTCGGTCGATCGGTGCGAGAGATTCGACTCGGAGGGGCACTGCCTTTATGAGCTCACCGAGCGCGTCGGGATCTGTTGGAAGGACGTTAGCTGTCGCTTCACGCATGAGTCCGATGCCGACGGGGCTGATCCCGCAACGATCGAGCCAGGTCGAGGTAGAGCGCTTCTTCTTTCGGCGCTCGACCAGCCGGCGAACGGTGTCGCCAACGTCGAGGTCGGGGAGCAGGTCAAGAGTGACTTCGGCAAAGCCATCTGCTTCGATCTGTTCTCGGAGTCGACGCGAGTGGGCATAAACCGGTCCGCCCTCAAGGCCGGCCATCGTCACGATCGGGTCGCCGCGAACGGAGGTGCCAGCGACGCTGACGGCGGCATTCTTCACCGGCTGCCCTGCGAACCGATCGGTTAGGTGGGCCGTCCACGCGACGACGACGCCGCAGTTGGTCGGTGAGAGGTCGGCTACTTCGATTCCCTCGGCTCGCAGGGTCTCTACCCATGACCCGTCGGAACCGACCTTGGGCCAACTCGAGCCGCCTAGTGCGAGGACAGCGACATCGAAATCGTGCGATACCTCGGTGCCAGAGCTGTCTCGAAAGGTCATGGCCTTGTGCTGCCGATCTCCATCCCATCCGAGCCACTCGTGGCTTGAGTGGAAGACGACGCCGAGTTCATCGAGTCGGCGCAACCAGGCGCGCAAGAGCGGCACCGACCGAAAGGACTCAGGAAAGACCCTGCCGCTACTGCCGACAAAGGTCGATTCTCCAAGGTCTGCAGCCCACTTTCGGAGATCGTCGGGACCGAAGCAGTCGAGTGCTGCCTTCAGCAACGTTGCTTCTGGTCCGTAGCGGTCGACGAACGCGTCGATGGGCTCGCTGTGGGTGATGTTTAGACCGCCTCGCCCCGCGAGAACGAACTTGCGGCCGGGGGAGCGGCGCTGGTCAAAGATCGAGACGGAATGGCCTGCCGCAGCTGCAGTCTCGGCGACCATAAGGCCACCTGGTCCGGCGCCAACAATGACGACACGTTTTGCCCCGGCTGTGCGGTGCTCCGGAGTCGTCGCTGGGTTGGAGCCGGCCGATGTCATCTACAAAGTGTGGACGCCACAGTCGATGGGGCCGGGGATAGCCTCACCCAATGACCGGAGCGTTGATGATCCAGGGAACTGCGTCGAACGCGGGAAAGTCGGTTCTCGTCGCTGGCCTTGCTCGTTCGTTCTCTCGTCGGGGCGTTCGCGTCGAGCCGTTCAAGCCGCAGAATATGTCGAACAACGCTGCGGTGACCGCCGACGGTGGAGAGATCGGGCGGGCTCAAGCACTGCAGGCTCGCGCTGCTGGTGTTCCACTGAGCGTCCACCACAACCCCGTGTTGCTCAAGCCCGAGAGCGACACCGGCGCGCAGGTAATCATCCATGGCAAGGTTGCTGGAAACCTTGACGCCCACCGGTTTGGAGAACGTCGAGACGAACTTCTCCCACGTATTCTCGAGAGTTTCTCGATCCTTGAACAACGGGCCGAATTGGTCATCGTTGAAGGTGCCGGAAGCCCGGCCGAGACGAACCTGCGGGCGGGAGATGTTGCGAATATGGGCTTTGCCCGCGCTGCTGACGTTCCGGTAGTTCTCGCTGGAGACATCGACCGCGGTGGGGTTATTGCAAGCATCGTTGGTACGAGCGCGGTGCTGTCAGACGAGGATCGACAGCAGATCCGCGGGACGATCATCAACAAGTTCCGTGGAGATGTTGGGCTCTTTCTCCCAGCGCTCAACACAATCGAGGATCACACCGGCTGGCCGAACTACGGCGTGGTGACATGGAGCCGAGATGTTGCGCTCCTTCCCGCCGAGGACGCGGTCGACCTCAGCACCCAAACCAGCGGCGGATCGGTCCGAATCGCCGTCCCGATGTTGAGTCGAATCGCGAACTTTGACGATGTCGATCCGCTCGCGACCGAACCCGAGGTCGATCTCGTGATGGTGCCGCCCGGCCAGCCGCTGCCGGTGGTTGACATCGTCATCTTGCCTGGGACAAAGTCGACGATTGCCGACCTTGAATTCTTTCGGTCGCAAGGGTGGGATGTCGACCTTGCCGCCCATGTACGCCGTGGAGGCACGGTCATTGGCCTCTGTGGCGGATATCAGATGCTCGGCCGAACCGTTGCTGACCCCGACGGTATCGAAGGGCCTGCGGGTGTGGTCGACGGTCTTGGATTACTCGACGTCGACACGGTGCTCGAACCCGAGAAGGTCACGCGCCAGGTGACGGGCACACATTTGCCGTCGTCGACGCCGATCAGCGGATACGAGATTCATGTCGGGCGAACGACCGGCCCCGACGTTTCTCGCTCCGCACTCGAATTGCGTGACGGCGAGCGTTGTACGGTCGATGGCGCGGTCGCATCGAACGGGCGGGCATGGGGAACCTACGTGCACGGCATCTTTGCGTCGAATGAGTTTCGCCAGCACGTCCTTGCCGAACGCGGCGCGACGTCGACACACGACCATGACGCCGCGGTCGAAGCTGCCCTCGACAACTGGGCCGATCAACTCGAACGAGAACTCGACCTCGACGCCCTCCTCGCAATCGCCCACCGCCGCAGCTAAAACGTAAGGGTGCCAGGCACACTTACGAAATAGGACAGCGTTAGCGGCCTTTGAATGCTCGGCCGACGAGGGTGAGCCACTCATTGGCAGCCTGGGTGTCGCCGTCGACCGCGACCTCGACATGTTCATGGCGACCCCAGAGCGCGAGCGACAGCGAGTGTGCGTCCCCGATGAGCGTGCTGGCCGGATTCCCGGCGCCAACGACGTATTCGCCCGGCAGGTCGGTGGCGTTGATTCGCAGCGCTGAAGAGGGCGCTCCGATCTTGGTGCACGCGAGTTCGAATGCGAACGAGAGGGTTTCGGCTATCGCATCCTCGGCTCGATCGAGGTGCAGGCCGCTGACCTCGGCACCTAATGCCTTCTCGGCGTCGAAGCGATGAACCATCGTTTCGACGGCCGCTCGCCGAATCCAGAAGGCCACGGTGCCTGGTCCGGCGTAGGTCCAACAGGGTTTGTCGGGATCCATTGCCGACAACGCGTTGGCACAGTTCGACAAGTTCTGCCTGAACGCAGCGACGGCTTCGCTGCCGGCAAGGGAAGCCGATGAAGGGTCTGCATCGACGAAGACTCGGTCGGCGGCAGTATCGGGCGCTGTCATTGCAGCGATCGGGTAACAGATGCCGAGCCCGAACGACAGGTGTGGGAGCAGGCTTGCGACCGTCCACCCA
>CALHXU010000027.1 GCA_938040365.1 uncultured Acidimicrobiales bacterium | reverse complement strand
TCGCCGCGATCGCCGAAGCCTACGGGGCGCAAGTCGCTCCGCACCTGTACAACGGACCACTCGGCGGCGCTGCAAACATGGCCGTCGCCGCCACGATTCCGAATTTCTTGGTGCTCGAGGGCATCAAAGAATGGGGCGGCCTCCACGCCGAACTACTGACGAACCCGGTGCAGTGGGAGGACGGCTACGTCGTTCCCTTCACCGAGCCTGGCCTCGGCACCGAGATCGACGAGGCGGTCGCTCGAGCGAACCCGTGGGTTGCTGGCCAAACCCACCTGGCCATGACCGAAGATACGAACGACTGGCCCGGGTAGCCCGACTCGAAACGGTTAGTGCGACCAGTTTTCGTACTTCGCAGACCGATCTAGTGTCCAGCCGCGATGTGGGCGTCGACGATGTGGCTTCCAGGCCCGCCGTTGCTCTGCGCTTCGGGTGCGTAGCGTTCGCCCAACAACGCCCCGGTGCATGCCGCTGCCGAGCGTCCGAGCGCGTCGAGGTCATAGCCACCTTCGAGGAAGGCAATGCGCCGACCGGCTGGAGCGTAGGAACAGATGCGTTCGGTCATGGCTGCATAGTCGCCCGAGGTCAGCCCAAGGTTTGTGAGTGGGTCTTCGCGGTGTGCGTCGAACCCAGCCGAGATGAGGATCCAGTCGGCGCCAAACATTTCGAGTTCGGGCTCGATGACCTGGTCGAGCGCTCGCAAGTACACATCTCCGGTAGTCCCCGACGGCATGGGAAAGTTGATCGTCGCCCCAGCGCCTGGGCCACGCCCGCGTTCGTCGAAACTGCCGGTTCCCGGGTACTGCGGGAACTCGTGGAGCGAAACAAACAGCACGTCCTCCCGATCGAAGAAAGCGTCTTGGGTGCCGTTTCCGTGGTGTGCGTCGAAGTCGATGATGGCGACTCGCTCGCCCTGCTGGGTGAGTGATTGCGCGGCGACGGCGATGTTGTTGAACAGGCAAAAACCCATCGAGGTTCGCGGCGTAGCGTGATGGCCCGGTGGACGGACGAGGCAGAACGCGGAATCGGCTTCGCCCTCTCGCAGGGCATCGATAGCGTCGAGCCCAGCGCCCGCGGCGAGACGTGCGGCTTGCATCGACCCCGCGCTCATGAACGTGTCGCCGTCGATCTGTACCCGATCGAGGCCGGCGTGTTCGTCGAGCGCTGTGACGAGTTGGCTTTCGTGGACGCCGAGCAATTTCTCGGTCGGCGCCTCGGTTGGTTGACGCCACGTCAGTGCCTCGCCAAAGCCAGCGGCATGTATCCCGTCGATCGCAGCCGCCAGCCGCTCGGGGCGCTCGGGGTGGCCCTCGGGCGGCCGGTGATCTGCAAGGCGTTCGTCGGCGAACATCAGAATCGACATGGCTTGATTATGGCATCGCCGCTCTTTGCCGCGAAGCTCGGATCATGAAAGCAGGCATTGCACACTTCCCGACCAGCTATTCGATTTCACCGGCCGAACTTGGCCCGGCACTCGAAGCGCGTGGGTATGAGTCGATCTGGGTGGCAGAGCACAGCCACATCCCGACGTCTCGAAAGACGCCCACGCCAAGCGGGGGACCGTTGCAACAGCGCTACTACGACACGCTCGACCCGTTCGTATTCCTCAGTGCGTTGGCAACACACACCGACACGCTCATTCTCGGCACCGGCATCTGCCTGGTCATCCAACGCGACCCAATCCACACTGCCAAATCGTGTGCGAGCCTCGATCAACTGAGCGGCGGTCGCTTTCACTTTGGCGTCGGCGGCGGCTGGAACGAAGATGAGATGAACGATCACGGCACCGAACTCGAGGGGCGATTCAAATTGCTGCGCGAACGGGTTGGCGCAATCAAGGCAATGTGGACCGAAGACGAACCGTCGTACTCGGGCGACCTGGTCAACTTGCCGCCGATGACCATCAACCCAAAGCCGTTGCAGAGTCCACACCCGCCGATCCACGTGGGCGGTTCCTACCCCGGTGGCGCTCGACGGGCGGTCGCGTGGGGGAACGGCTGGATACCGATTCCGGGCAGGGGAGAGGGCACGATCGCCGAACAGATCGCGGCAATGCATCAGATGGCCGAAGACGCCGGACGAGACCCGAACGAGATCGAGGTGTCGATCTACTTCGCTCCAGCCGACCCAGAAAAGCTGACCGAGTATGCCGAAGCTGGGGTTACCCGCGTGGCGTTCGATCTGGCGTCGGTCGACGGACCTGAAGCCTTAGCCTCGCTCGACGCCGGGATTGCAGCGATGGAATCGGCTGGTCTCCGCTGATCGCTTAGCGGCGGTGCGCTTCTGCATCTAAGGTCCTGCCATGACTCAACGAATCAATGACCTGTTCAACCTTGAAGGCAAGACCGCAGTGGTGACCGGCGGGTCGAGAGGGATCGGCGAGATGATCGCCGAGGGGTTTGTCGATGCGGGCGCATCGGTGATCATGACCGCTCGCAAGGTCGAGGCGCTCGAGGCCACCGCGGCACGGCTTCGAGAGAAAGCACCCGATGGCGTCACGGTGACCGCAGTCCAGGGCGACCTCGGCAACCCTGAAGGCCTCACCGCCTTTGCCGACTTCGTGAAAGGCCAGGTCGATTCGCTCGACATCTTGGTCAACAACGCGGGTGCGGCGTGGGGTTCGCCCTTTGGCGAGTACCCCGTCGAAGGCTGGGACAAGGTCATGGAACTGAACGTCCGCAGTATCTACTACCTCACCGAAGCGTTGGCCGACCTGCTTCGCTCGGCCGGAACACCAGAAGCGCCATCTCGGGTCATCAACATTGGCTCGGTCGACGGCCTGAGAATTACCGACCAAGAGCACTTTGCCTATTCGGCTTCGAAGGCAGCGGTCCATCAGCTCACGAGGACGCTCGCAAATGAGTTGATCTCTGACAACGTGCTCGTCAACGCCATTGCGCCCGGACCGTTCGAATCGAAGATGATGGCCTACGCCCTGCGTGACGAGGAGAACCGAGCACTGGTCGAAGGTATGGTTCCCCAGGGTCGAATCGGCAACCCCGACGACATGGCTGGCATTACGATCTTTCTCGCCTCGAAGGCGAGTAGCCACATGACCGGCACCATCATCCCCATCGGCGGAGGCTGCGCCACGCTCAACTAGCTGTCCCAGGCACGGTCCCGGCGAGCGCTCAGATCACGGCACTTACACAGAATTTATGACGGTCCCTCACAGGGGAAAGGCGGCAAATAGATATGGCTCTTTCTTTAAGTGACGCACCCGAGGCTGGCCTCTTGATAGACGTCGAGTTCCTCCTCGGCCACGATTGGCTTGTCGGCGTGATCCTGACGTTCGAACGCGGTGAATTAGTTCTTGTTGCCAACGCCGACGACGATCAATTATTGGTCGTAGATACCGTCGGCCCGGAAAAGCGTGTCGCCGCAAGTCATCAACGGCCTTGGAATGACGCCATCGGCCGACACTGTCTCTGGTCATGGTCGATGCCCAACAACACCGGTCACGTCGATGGAGCTCAGTTCCTTTTGCAGCGCCGCCAGAAGCTGACATTGTCGTTCAGTTGCTCGTCTCGGCTTCTGAGATCGAGGTCTTCGAAGTGCTGCTCATTCCAATAACTGGAGGAAATTCGGCGAACGCCGAATGCGGGGGAGTTAAAGAACCAGAAGACTGATCGGGTTCGTCACAGCGTGGTCAGCGGGGGCCTTGATCACTATCGGGACCTTCAGCAGTGGGTACGAGTTGGGCGACTGCTCAGCTGTACGACAACTCGGGTCGTATGTTCCGGTCATCGGCCCAATACGCGATCGCGAGTGACAATGTTTTGGCGTTCGCGTATCCGGCGAACTGGGATCAAATGACGTCGTTTACTCAAACCGAATATGACGACGCGAACCGTGTCATCGGTGTTGACCGCCGTGACGGTACCGGCGCTGGTGATGTGTTGTTCGGTACCCAAACCAGCTATCACGGTCTGCGTACCCGGTTTACTGATGCGAACGGGCAGTGGACCGACACGACCGTCGACGGTTTGGGCCGTGTCCTAAATGTCACCGAACAATTCACCGGCGGGAACCTGACGACGTTGTCGGAGTACAACGTGGCTGATGATCTGGTGAAGACAACCGCTCCCGACGGCGAGATCACCACTATCACCTACGACCGGGCGGGCCGGAAACTCTCGGTTGACGACCCCGACTCGAAAGGGCTGTGGGAGTACGCGTATGACAACAACTCGAATTTGATCAGTGAGACTGATCCGTCTGAGTCTGAAACGACGTTTACCTATGATGTGTTGAATCGGGTCACGTTCGAACGGGTCGATGACGTGGTTCGTGGCCGTTGGCTCTATGACCCTGCCGATAATCTTGGTTTGGAGCGTCAAACTCAGCAGCGGCTGACCAACGGTGAGGGTTGGATTCGCGAGTTCTTCTTCTATGACGGTTGGGGCAGGTTGACCCAGGAACGAAGCTGGCTTCCGAACCCGAACCCGAACTCGACTGGGCGTCTCAGTTTCCGTTCGTTCTATGAGTATCGCGATGACGGCCAGGTCAGTTCGATCCGTCATCCTTCGGGTACTGGTTCGCAATCAAATTATGAGGTCGAGTACACCTACAACTCTCGTACTGGCCAACAAATAGGTTTGGATGAAACCGCAGCGTCTGGTGGCGAGACGATCGTGTCGGGTGTGGATTGGAACCAGGCTGGTCAGTTGACTCAGCAACGGTTTGGTTCTGGTGCGTTGGATCCGGTTGCGTCGTGGCATTACGACTCGGGTTCGTTGCGCCTGGTTCATGACCGGTTCGGCACAAACGATTTCTTGGGTCGTCATCGGTTGACGTGGTACGAGTTCGATGGTGTCGGCAATATCGAAACGATCCGCGACTCACGTGTGGGTGATCATTGGCAGTGCTTCGAATATGACCAGGTTGATCGCCTCACGCGTGCGTTTACCCATCCAAACGGCGACTGCGACATCTACACGCCGACCGGGAACGGCGATTATCACGACCGGTTCTCCTACGATGCCGGTGGCAACATCACGTTACGGGTCAACAACGGTGCGGGCACCAATTCCGGTAGCTACACCTATGGCGATCCCGGTCTTGCCCATGCAGTGACCAAGACCAGTGTGAACGGCAACAACGAGTCGTTCTTTGCTTATGACAACAACGGCAACATGACCACCCGCAACCTCGCCGGCCAACCATCACAAACACTGGTGTGGGATGAGGGCCGTCGTCTCGAAGAAGTCAGAGTAGGAAACACCGTTGAGGCCGAGTTCTTGTATGCGATCGATGATCGACGGGTAAGACGTATCGCCGATGGTGTGGCCACCTATTATCTGGCTGATGGGACCGAGTACACGATCGACGGAACCAACACCTACTTCACCTACTTCCATTCGGTGAATGGTCGTATGGTTGCGTTCACGAAATCGGACACTGATGTGACGACGTGGATGGGCGCCGACATCGTGAACTCGACATCGAACACCCGCGATGAGAACGGTGTAACAGCCCAACAGCGGTATACACCGTTTGGCGAAGTTCGTATCGATGGGAATTTGGCGACGGATCACACCTACACGGGCCAAGTCAATGACGAAACTACGGGGTTGGCGTTCTATAACGCGCGTTATTACGACCCGGCAACAGCACGGTTCATCACACCCGACACAATTGTCCCCAACCCACGAGATGGGCAGGACTACAACCGGTACAGCTACGTGCGGAATAACCCGGTCAGGTACGGCGACCCGTCAGGGAACATGCCGTGCGAATTTTGCAACGACCGTCAGGCCGCCGCACAAGAACAGGTGTTCAACAACAACCAAGATCCGTTCTTTTCGACCGGCAACCTGCTCGGTCCGACATTGGATGGAGTCCAAGACGCCCCCGGCCTCTTCGGCGACCTTGGTACAGATTTTTTGAACCAAATCGGAATAATCCCTGGCTCGTTTGTCAACGCTGTCGAATCAACGGTAAGAGCGTCCATCGCTACGTATGACGAAGCAAGGGCATGCTACGACTTAGTATCATTTAGCACCTGCACACCCCCCTGTCGTCGCTGCCATTACGGGTGGGGTCGGGAGCCGCATTCTTGGTGCGCGACTTCCGGGGGCCAAACCAAGCAGAGTTTCCGGCGCCCCAAACGGGCCACGTGTGCTCGCTCAAGATGGCGACGTTTTCGAATACGGAATGACTGGCCGCAATGGATCCGAGATTACGGTCGTCACGAATCAGGCGGTCGATGGAAACCAACTGGTTCTGAGCGATCTACACATCGACGGTCCTGGACCAGGGTCAAGCAGTCTTCGGGAGCTACGTGAATTCGCTCGTGATCTGGGGCGTCAACATGGTGTCGATGTCGTTGTTATTCGAGGTGGCGTGAGAACAACGGGGGCCAATCCGGGGCACACGCCCCGAGAAATTACGATTAGGGTGAATCCATGACCAAGGTCGAGTTCACAGGCTGGAACGAGGGTTTTAACAAAGTAGGGTTCAATCAGTTTTTGCGGGACAGGTGCGGCCTGAGCCTCGCAGAAGCTAAGGCGGTCGTTGACCAAGTGCTACAGAACGAGCGTGTGGAACTCGAGTGCCAACACATTTCATGTAGCGATGAGCAGCGAATTGTCGAATTAGGTGTGAGGCTCGAATAACCAGGTGAGCTTCTTGCTGTTCGAACGTTGCGCCTCCTTGCGGTTGTTTGTGTGTGCGATGTTTGCGGTTGCGGCGGCTTTCGCGCTCGCTACTCCGGTGGGCGCGGACACCCCGAGCGCTGGCATCTTCACCTACGACGAACAGGTACGTATCGGGCAGACCGCTTCTCCGGAGCTGGCTCACCTAGACGCCCCCGTTGTCGATCTAGCTGGCTCTATCGCCGGAGGGGGCGGCGGCCTTGGGTACGTTTACGACCTCTCCCCAAGCTTTGTTGCCCCAAGCGGGCTACTGGACAACTTTGCGGATGTCGGTAGTGGCGCCAGTCTGATTCGGCGTGTCGATGTTGATGGTGTGCCGGTCAGCATCAAGAGCGGCCATGGCTACCGTCCAGATCATGGGTCGGTTGACATAACCGGCGTCTTGGGGCGTGATGCGGTTGACTCGGCGGTTGCGACTGATCTGGCGACTCGCGTGAATACGGGAACTTCGGTGACGCGGGCAGGGAGCGGTCACAGTACATTCCAGACGGCGGTTGGTGGTCACACGGTTGAGTACAGGGCCGTGTTTGTTCCGGCGACAGGTCGTTACGAAGTTGGGACCTATTAGATCCCATGAGTGATCTGCTGGAGGTGTTGTCGGATCTTGTTGGCCAGGTACGGGGCGCGGCGGAGCCTTGGCCGGCGGGCGAGTGGGATCGGGTTGTTGACCAGGCGCGGGAGCTTGCGCAGGCAGAATCGTCGTTTCGTGTGCTCGGCGAGGCGTTGAGGCTGGATGAGGGGCTTGAACTGCCGGTCGAGATCGTCGTGGCGGTGTACGAGAGATTGATGGCGCTCGGGGCGAGCGACGCTCGGACGGTGGTGTGCTTCGCCCGGTATTTGTTGCTTCACGGGCCCGGCCGGGATGACGAGGCCAATTCGTTGCTTGGCGAGGTCGAGGCCGCTGCTCGCTCAGGCGGTCTCTGGGATTCGCCGCACCTGGGCCATCACCCGGTGCTTTTCGCAGATATCTGATCAGCCAGCGAGTTTTTTGGCTTGGTGGCGGAGTAGTGCGCCTTCGATGAGGTGTTTGATGGTTTGTTGTTCGTCTGGGTCGAGTTGGTTGATGGCTTCGAGGTGGGGGACTGTGGATTCGTTTGTGTAAACGCTCGGTGATCTGAGAGTTCGATCCGCGACGGAATGTCGTGGTTCGGGAAGGATCAATGAACATGAATGACAAGAGTGAAGGAACCGAGATCGAGAAGGTCTCGTCAGAGCTGGT
>CALHXU010000026.1 GCA_938040365.1 uncultured Acidimicrobiales bacterium | reverse complement strand
CTGCGGCTATGACTACACCGCGCTGCTAAGCGCCGGCTCGCTCATCGACTACTCGTGGGAAGCGACCATATCTGGTGTAGATGGAGTCAACCACGGAGGAGTGGTGGTCAATCAGTCATCGCCGCTCACCCGAAGCGGTGCTGCGCTCATCGACTTCGCCGACGCGGGCAACGTGCTTCGGTGGGGAACATACGACGCCAGCGGTTACTACCAGCTACTCGGTGCCATCGACCTGTCATCTCCAGCTGCAGACGGTGTTCACCTGTCGGTCGAAGTCCACGGCGATGAGATCACCGTGACTCTCGATGGCGAGCAAATGGCCACGTTCACATCGAGTGGCTCTGGCGGCCATGTCGGACTCGTGACCAGCCGAGCCGCAGGATCGTTCACGGCCATGCAACTGACCGCGCTTCCAGCATCCGGATCGCCATCATGAGACGGCCAGTAGTGATGATTTCATGGCTCATACTCATAGTTGTTTCGGCCGGTTGCGCTGCGGTTCGGGGCGAACGTGTTGAACTTTTCATGTCGCCACAAGACCGGTCGGACCCAGGTCGAGAAACCAGTCTCATTGCGCCGCGCGACTCCCGCGAATCGACCTATGTCGACCAGGTCGGAGGCAACGGAGCGTTCTCGTTTACCACCGTCGAGCTATCGAGTCGTGACCCACTCTTTGGTGAGGATCTCGTGCGCGACGGTCAGGTCGTCGTGACCTTTGTGGTGCCGTCGTGTCCAATCTGTATTGCCGAAGGCCCAGAGCTTGCGCGCAGCGCAGCGGCGAACCCCGAAGTTACCTATGTGGTCGTGCACTCCGGAGGCACCATCGACGACTACGAGCATTACGTGAGAACCTCAGGGTTGGGGCTCGACAACGTCGTGCATGTCGACGATTCGCCCGGCCTGTTGTGGTTGCGATTCGGGATCGTGCAACAGCCATCGAACATCTTCGTCGACGCCGATGGGGGAGTATCCCAATCGCTCGGGGCGCTCGGTGAATCAGGACTCGAAGTCGTCGTTTCTGAACTGTGACCGCTCAGAAGTTTGCCATCTTGAGGAAATCTTGAGGTTCGCTTGAACGTGAGGTGAGGTACTGGGTCGAAGACCTGTCTATGGCCCAGGACCCCACCAACTATTCGCCCCGACCAGTCGTGTCGGTCGCGCTCGCCGTTCTAATTCACGGCGCGCTGCTCGTCGCTGGCTCGTTCCGTGGGACCTACGACGCCTACGTCCATATCTTTCTCGGCGACCACTACGGTCGAGACTGGTTCAGCACCTGGGAAACCCGCTGGTACACCGGCTTTACGACCGTGAGCTATCCGCCCGGCACCCATCAGATGATCGCGTTGTTGTCGAAGATCATTGGTCTCGAGGCAGCCTTTGTCACCGTGCAGCTCGTCGGTATTGCGTTGCTCGTCGTCGGTGTTTGTCGAATGGCTCGGCTTTGGGTCTCCCCGAAGGCCGCGAACTTCGCTGGTTTGCTCGTCGTACTGTCGAGCTCGGTCGCCGAGGCGATCCACGTCTTTGGTCAGCTGCCAACGATCATTGCCTTGGCGCTCCTGTTGAACGCAACCCCCTATGTCGATCGGTGGTTGCGCAGCGGAGATCCCCGTGCGCTACTGCTCGCAATCGTCACGCTGGCAGCGACCACGGCATGTCACCACGTAACCACGCTGTTCGGCTCGGTCTTCTTCATTGGTCCGCTCGTGGCACGGGTGGTCGTCGATGCGTGGAGTGGAGAACCACGCCGTTCCCACCTCGTTGCGAGCGTGATCCGTGTCGCGACCTTCGGGGCCTTGGCCCTCAGCGTGTTGGTAACGGTCGTACTGCCGTACTGGTTGTGGAGCTCATCGGACCCAATTTCGCAGGTCCCGATCCCCCATGGCAGCCGAGCCAACTTTCTCGAGGAGTTGAATATTGGCCTCGTCTTCTTCGCAATCCCGTGGGGGCTGCTCGTCGTTGTGTTCGTCCGTTCGCTCGGTCCGGGCCTTAGAGGACGCGCGTGGCCCCTCTCGCTGTCGATCTTGTTGCTGGCGCTGTTGGGCACCGGAGGCACGACCCCGATTCCGCGCCTCCTGCTCGGTGGAGCGTTCGACATCTTGACCCTCGACCGGTTCACCTTCTGGGCCACGATCGCGATCCTCCCGCTCGTTGGCGCCACGGTGGTCGACCTGCTCGCTCGATCCCAGCAACACCGAAGCGTTCGGCTCGGCGTGGGAATGTTGGCCGCTGGTCTGATCGCTGCGTTTATTCTCACCGTGAACCTCAGCGAGTTTCGCCCGCTCCAGCCCGACACGATCGACGCCGCACCGATCGCCGACTTTCTCGAGAAGGATCAGCACGATCGCTGGCGCTACCTCACGTTGGGAATGGGCGATCAGATGGCGTGGATCAGTGCACAAACCACTGCCACGACCGTCGATGGCAACTACCACTCGGCGCGCCGGCTCCCCGAGTTGGTCAGCCGCCCGGTCGAGCGACTCGAAGGAGCCAAGTTCCGCGGAATGCCCGGGCTTGGATCGCTCCAACAATTCGTCACGACACCCGAGCGCTACAACCTCAAGTTCGTCTTTTCAAACGACACGTTCTATGACCCGCTGCTCTTCGCAAACGGCTGGCACCGGGTCGACACGCTCATCAACGGCGTCGTGGTGTGGGAACGCGCCGATGTGACCCCGTTGCCAGACGTGTTGCCCATACGTGAGGTACCCGCATGGCAACGCCTCATGTGGGGACTGCTGCCGATGAGCGCCGTCTTTGGAGCAGCACTGCTCAACGGTCTCGTCGCAGCGCGGGTCATCGACCTGAACTCGTTGACGAAGGCCAGGATCGAGATTCTTCCGAACACATCGAATAGCAAATTCCGCCGACATCTTCGTCTACCGCCAAACGTTGCTCGCGGCGCAGCGCTCGTTGTTGTTTGCGCGCTATGGATTCTTGCCGGCATGCCGTTCGCACCAGGGTCGACCTCGACCGACGCCCAAAACCAGGTGTACGACTTCTATGACGACCTCGACTTTGGTCGCACTGAACAGGCCTGGGAGCGGCTCGATCCAGCAACTCGGCCGTCGCTCGAACAGTACCTGTTGGAGCGGTCGGTTCGAGATGGCCTTGTCGACGGCTACGCGAAACTCGACACGTTGGAAATCGTCGACACCAGAATTTCGGGCAACGTGGGCGAGATCGATGTCCACGCCCGATACATCACGTCGCTAACTTCGTGGACCGTCATCGAGAGCCACATCGTCATTACCCGAGATGGTGACTGGTATCTGCGCCACGATGGCGACGAGAACGCCGTGCCGGTCGAACAGTTCGCCCGCCAGACGGTCGTCAATTACATCGACCACGGGCGTCGTTCCGTCACGACTGAAACCAGCGACTACGGCGACATTCTCGACCGTCCTCGCATTGTCGTCCTCGACAGTGAACTGGTCCGAGAAGGCGAACGCTGGTTCATCGTTGGACAGCTCACGAACCTCGACATCGACCCCGCCGACGTCACCGTGACCGGACGTCTTCGAGCTGGCGATGGCCGCGAACTCGCCGAATATCAGGCGGGAACTGGGACGGTGCACAAGGTGCTCCCCGGTGAGACCGTGCCGTTCCGGGTGTCGTTCGAAGGGGTTGCCCATTCCGCTGATGACGTCGACGAAACTGCGGGGGTCTTCGACCCCGATGCTGTCGTGCAGCTCGTTCTCGATGATGACGTCGCGAGCTACGAGGTCGAAGCAAAGGCGCTCGTGACCGGCCGCAACCTCGAACGTCTGGTCGTGGAAAACCTCGAGATCACAAGCACCGACGGACAAACACGCCTGTCGGCCTCCGTTGCAAATACAAGCACCGACGACGCCACCATTCCGATCGTCGTACTCAGCTACCTCGACCAGAACGGTTCGGTCATGTGGGTCGAGCCCATCCCGATGTCGACCGCAGTTCGTTCGCAGCGAGCGCGCACCATCGAGTTCGAACTCGCTGATCTATCAGACTTCGAATCGGTAGAAGTGCAGTCAGCGCACTTCGACAACGGTCTGGCCTCGGGCGGCGACCTCGCCTTCTCCTCCACGGCGACCATCGACCTTCCCGACGACTCGGGCGCCGCTGCTCTGCGTCTCACCGCAGTCACTTTCGAACGGGAGATGGACTGATGAGCAAACAGATAAGCAAACAGATCATCGTTGGCCTTGTGGTGATCGCCGTCATCGCAGCGGTTTGGGTCAGCAACCTTCTGCGCTCACCTGAGGAAGCGGTCGTCGTCGAAGTCGACACCATCGCAGCTCCTACTGCAATCGACGCAGGAGACATTGCTACCGTAAACGTCGCGGCCACCGTAAACGTCGCGGGTGCCCGCGATGGCGTGGCCGAAGTTCTCGTCCGCGGCGCCTATACCGAGCTTCGATTCGAAGTCCCCGTGGTCGACGGCGAAGGACGCCTCGACCTACCGGCAGCGGTCACCCAACACAGTGGCGTCATCAGCATCGAATCGAGCGGTGAGCGTCACGACATTGCGATCCGGCCAGGCGAGGCCAATTCGCTGGTAGCGCCGCTCGTCGGCCCGCGGACGATCGTTGCAAACGGCGACGACAGAACGCTCGCCGTCGTATTTCCAACCGATCGATTCGGCAACCAAGTGGCCGACGGAACCACCACTGACATCACGTGGAATCAGCCCGGTGACCTTTCGGGTACCAACTCCCAAGGGACCGTCGATGGTATGACGTGGGTTCTCGTTTCATCGGGTGAGACCGCCGGACCGACGACGGTGCGGGCATCGACACACCGCGAATCGAGTGGCTCGGTACGGGGCGCAGCGGTTCGAATCGATGAGGTGCCGGGCATCGTTGCCGACATTGCGCTGACCGCAGAAGCGTCCGAAGGTATCGCCGACGGCCGCTCGGTTCTTACGCTCAACACCGAACTACTCACCGATACCTTCGGCAATACGCTCGCCGACGGCACCAGTGCACAGTTTCGCTTCGACGGCCCCTCCGGCCAAGGAGTCGTTGCCGGGACCGTTCAGAACGGGCTGGTCCGGATTTCGCTGGCCTCGCCAACTCGCCCCGGCCAACTCACTGGCTACCTCGACATCCATGGCGTTGCGAGCAACGAGGTCTCGATCGACTACTCGACGGCTATCTCAACTTTCGATGTGGTTCTCGAGGTGATTGGCAATGACGCCGTCCTTCGGGTCGACAATGCGCTCGACCCATCGGCAGCGTTTATCTCCGACGGGACCGAAGTTGTGTGGGGCGATCTTCGCGGCCGCCTTCGACATGGAAGCGCCGAAATTTGGATCCCTGCGTCGCTCGTAGACGCCGGCGCCACCGTGGAAATTCTCGGACTCAATCGCTCACCAGAACAGGCAAAATAATGAACACCCGACAAAAGTCCTTCCTCCTCGTTGCGCTTTTCGCCGTTGGCTTGCTGACACTTGCTGCGGTCGCCCTTGCCTTTGCAGCATCTGCAGACGGCGCAGACTTCGCCGATGTTTTCAACGAGCCGGCGACGTTGGTCACCACCGAGGCCCAAATCTCGTGGTCGGACGGTGAGCCACTGCTTCGTCCCCTCGACCCACAAACCATCGAAGCCATCGAGTTTGCGTGGGTGCGGTCGCTGTCTGCTGTTGAGCGCGCTGGCATCGACGGCGACACTTCTGGGGTTGACGTATGGTTCTCGGGCCCGGCGAAGGATCAGGTGCTCGAAGTCCTCGCCACCGGTGCAGCGCCGACACGTTCGCTCTGGGTCGCACACGATATCGAGCCCAGCTTCACCAGCATCGACGGCCAGATCGTTGTTGCCCATATCGATAGAACGCTCGCTGACGGCGATGTCGATACCGTCCGAACCGTCTTCATTCTCCGTGACGGCAACTGGCGAGTGGAACACTTGACCCGCGTGGCAACGGCGTGAATCGCAGTCTCATCTTGAGGTGATCTTGAGGCTGACCACCAGCTCGTCTTGATGTTCGGGGCCGAGAACTTGGCCATGAGCTACACAAACTTCACATCCTGGAAGACCGAACCAACCAACGACCGCCCCGAGATCAGCGTGGTGATTCCCGCCTATGACGAGGCCCAGCGCATCGTGCCGACGATCGCAGCGATCGCAGCACACCTCGCCCGGGCTGGGGAGACCTTTGAGATCGTAGTATCTGACGACGGATCGAACGATGGCACCGTCGCAATGGTTCGTCTGCTCGGTCTGAGAAACGTTCGGGTCCTCGACCCGGGTGTTAACCGAGGCAAGGGAGCCGCGGTCAAGGCTGGCGTTCTCGCAGCGAGCGGCCGCTACGTGTTGGTTACCGACGCCGATCTGTCGACCCCGATTGCCCACGTGGACGAGATGCTCGAACACGCCCGTCGAGGGGTTCGGGTCGTCATTGGCAGCCGAGCCCATACAGATGCCACCGAGCAGAACCGCTCAGCGTTGCGGCAGACCTGCAGCGGCGTACTTCGAGTCCTGGTCAAGTGGGTGCTCGGGTCTGAGATCTGCGATACCCAATGCGGCTTCAAACTCTTCGAACGAACAGCTGCCCGCGAGATCTTCTCCACGCTCTCGAGCTCGGACTTCAGTTTCGATCTCGAAGCGCTCTGGATCGCCAACGCACTTGGTTATGAGGTACTCGAGGTTCCGGTCACGTGGTTCGATGCTCCTGGTTCGACCGTCCGACCGTTGCGAGACGCCGGGTCGTTCGTGGTGCAGCTCGCGAAGCTACGGTTCGCTCGTCGACCTATCGGCAAGAAAGACACGCCGAAGTCTGGTCGCTTCGGTGTGGTGACCGCGCTGCCCCCATCGTCGACCACGCTCAACGAGTACGGATATCACCTCGTTGGACACCTCTGCGCGGTCGATGGGGTCGACGAAGTCATTGCCTTCCACGAGGATGGCGACGCACAACTTCCCGAGGGCGTGCGCGGTGTTCCGAGTTGGGAGTTCAACTCCATGACGACCGCGGTCCGCCTCGTTCGTGCGTTGCGTCAAGAACGGCCCGACGCGGTGTTGTTCAACATCCATTTCACGGCCTTTGGAAGTAAGAAAGTGCCCGCTGCGCTCGGCTTGTTTACGCCGATGCTCGCATCGCTCGCTGGTATCCCGTCGGTGGTGTTGCTCCACAATCTCGTCGATACGGTCGACCTCGATGCTGCTGGGTTCGGGTCGAACTCGACCATCGAGCGGGTGCTCCGGGCGATTGGGACCAGCCTCACGAAGATTGTCCTGCGTGCAGATCGGGTCGTTACGACGATGCCGAACTACGTCGACATCTTGAGCGACACCTACGGCGCCACAAACGCGTTCCTCACACCCCACGGCACCTTCGAATCAACCGACTATGACGGGTGCGATCCCGCCGATGGCCGCCGTCGCATTCTCGCCTTTGGAAAGTTCGGGACCTACAAACGAGTGGACGACCTGATCGCTGCCTATCGCCAGCTCACCGCCAACCCGAGCACTGCCGATGTGGAGCTCCTCATCGGTGGTACCGATAGCCCGAACGCCCCCGGCTATCTGGCCAACATCGCCGCAAAAAACGATGACCTTCCAGGTCTCCACTTCCTCGGATACATCGAAGAGGAAGACGTCGAGCCACTCTTTTCGTCCAGCTCGGTCGTGGTATTTCCCTACACCTCTACGACGGGCAGTTCGGGACCGCTCCACCAAGCCGGCGCCTTTGCACGGCCGGTCATCGTCCCAGAAGTTGGCGACTTCATTGGCCTCATCGAAGACGAAGGCTTTGTATGCCTGCCGTTCGTTCCCGGTTCGGTCGACTCATTGAGAGAGGCGATCGAAGAGATGCTCTCCAATGACGAGCTGCGGGTCGCTCACGCCTCGACCAACCATGCCGCGGCGAACAGTCTGCCGCTCGCCGAAATCGCAGCTTGGCATCATCACCACCTGCTCGAGGCCTGCGCCTAGCTCGGCACCAAACACCTCTCAAACATTCCACTACGAGAAAGAGAACTGCAAATGAATACCTCCGCCAACGACCAACACCTCACGGTCATCACGCCGCCGGACGGACTCCGACAGACCCAAGGGACACAAACGATCGAACTTCCTCAGCGGTTCGATGTCCACGCCGATGTCGAACTCTCCCGAGGTCTGAGCGAACCAGGCACGACGTTGCTCATCGACGGTTCCAAGGTCGCCTTTGCCGACATGAGCTCGCTCCAGTCGGTCGTCGACGCCCGCCTCGCAGCGCTCGGTCGAGATGGTGATCTCGTGATCGCCTTTCCGAGCGACGAGCTTCGCGCAACGCTCGAACTGACCGGCTTCGACGCTCTCGTCCCGATCTTTGTCGGAGGTGTCCAATGAACGTAACTCAAGAAACCATCACACTCTCAGGAGTGCTGGGACCCGACCGCCTTATGGCGATCGAACAAACCCTCACCGAGATCCTCGACAGGCCTCGGCCTCAGGTCGAAGTTCGACTCGTCGATGTCGATTCGATGCACCTGGGCGTCGTCAACGTGCTCGTCAAGCATCGTCACGTTGCACGGTCGCGCTTTGGCGACATCAGCATCGTTGTCGACGCCAACAGCCAGGCTCAAGAACTCCTCGCCCGCGTCGGGATCATCGGAACGATGCGACCATGATCGCGACTCGTAAACCTCGTGGACATTCTGCTGAGGCTCCGCCGAGCCGATCGGCTGCGGCGAAAAAGATCGGCGGCAGCGCCTGGCTCGTTGCAGCCATGATGGTTGTCAATGCAGTGAACTTCGGGATCAATATCTGGCTCGCATCGGTGCTCGCTCCCGAAACCTTCGGCGACATCTCCTTGATGGTCACCTTGCTTCTCGTCACGGGGGTCTTCGCTTCGGCGCTGCAACTGACTACTTCGGTGGCGGTACTCGATCCTGCTCGCGACGCAATCCGAGATCTACAGAACATGCGCCTGCTCACCAACCGAATCGGCATGGGAGGCGCTGTCGCCCTCTTGGTTGCGGCGCCGCAGCTGACCGAGCTGCTCAAGGTCGAAAGCGCTTGGGCGCTCGCCATCATGGCACTCGGGCTTCCCGTCCACCTACAACTGGCCGTCGAACGGGGACGACTTCACGGCGAGATGGCCTTTGGGAAACTGACCAAGACACTGCTCACCGAAGGACTCGCCCGAGCTCTCGCGACGTGTGTTGTCGTCGTCTTCTTCGGCGGCCTCGTTGGGTTAACGGTCGCATTGAACGTCGGGTTCGTAGTGAGCTACGCGGTTTGCCGCCCGCGCCTTGGACGGTGGTCCTGGTGCGACGTGTCATCGCCGGCCGGGCACCCGCCGATTCGTTCGGTCGGCGTTGGACTCATTGCGGTTACGGCGCTCACGAACTTCGACCTCATCATCGCAAAGGTAGCGTTCGACCCAGTAACCGCCGGTGGTTTCGCAGCGTTGACGCTTGCGGGTCGAATCGTCTTCTTTGGATCTTGGACGATCCAACAGGCCGTGCTCCCGTTCGTCACCGCTTCAAACGCAGCATCAACTGCGGTGGTTCGCCGGCGAGCCTTCATCGGCGGGAATTTGGTGCTTTGCGCCGCGCTCGTAGTCGGCGCATGGGTTTCGGGGGAACTCTGGGTTGGGCTCACCGCCGGCACCGACTTTGACGACCTGGCCTACCTCGTTGGGCCCTACGCGTTGGGAACGGCGTTCATTGCGATCGTTGCCGGGATCGCGATGCTCGCGTCGGTGGGTGGCGACTCGAGGCCAGCAACCGTGCTCCTCATCGGTGTTGCTGTTCTCGGGATAGTGCTCGCCATGAGCGCTGGCTCGCTCGACTCCTTTGTGATTGCACGCACCGTGGCGCTTGGCGTGCTCCTCCTCACCGCCTGGGGCCTCCCGGTCGGTCGCCTGGTGGTGGCTCAACGACAGCGTCCTTTGTGCCGATTGAACCGCAGAGGCAAAACGACATGACCGAACAATCCACATCGAGCGATGAAGCGTTTATGGCAGCGGTCAGCCACGAACTTCGTGGCCCGCTACACGCCTTCCTTGGACTCTCCGAGTTGCTCTTGAATAGCGACCTCAGTGGTGATGATCGCCGGATTGCCGAGAGCCTGTACGACGAAGCGTCTTCGATGCGAGTGCTCGTCGACGACGTCATCACCTATGCCGAATTCAGTTCTACGGCGCCGACGCTAGAAATCGAACCATTCGCTCCACGGACGCTCGTCACCGCAATTGCAGACCGGCTCCGTCCAAAGGCTGAAGAGGCGGGTTTGGCCTTGCTGGTCGATTTCGCGCCCGACGTGCCGCTTCGGGCTATGGGCGACTCGGTTCGTTTCGGTCAGGTCGTTCACAATCTCATCAGCAACGCAATCCGCTATACCCAGATCGGGTCCGTGCAGGTCACGCTTACCTCAGACGCCGAGAACCTTTCGGTGCACGTGCGCGACAGCGGCGTAGGAATCGACCCGGCGCACCTCGAGACGATCTTCGACCCCTTTATTCGAGTCGAAGGGTCCGGCGTAGAGGGAACCGGCCTCGGGCTTGCCATTGTGCGCCGAATCGTTGACGCGATGGATGGGACGATCTCGGTCGACAGCACGGTGGGCGTCGGGAGCGTGTTCGCGTTTTCTCTCCCGTGTGCTGCTGCTGATTCTGTCGAGTCCGAGTGCGTGATTGCGCCGAACAACGCGTCTGGAACGGTCCTCGTCGTCGAGGACTCTGAGATCAACCGCACGCTCGCGCTCAAACAGCTTGAACTTCTCGGTCTCGGCGCAGTCGCAGTCGAAAGTGGCGAGCGGGCGCTGGCCTTTCTCGAAGAAGAGCGCGTCGATCTTGTGCTGATGGACTGGAACCTCCCCGGTGCGAACGGCATCGAGACGACCAGAGTCATTCGCGCACGGGGGCTGGTCGCTCCCGATGTGCCGGTCATTGCCATGACAGCGAACGTGTTAGCCGGGGACCGGGTCGCGTGCCTAGAGGCAGGCATGAATGACCACCTCGGTAAACCGGTCAGCCTCGACGATATGTCGACGATGATGACCCGCTGGCTCAGCCGCGACATCACAGGCGAAGGAAACGAAATTGCCGATTTCGGTGACGATTGTGATGGCGACTCAGACGGCGGCATCCACACGGCGATCGAAGCCCTCATCGATGACCTCGGCGATGCCGAAACAGTACGGATTGTGATCGAGACCTACCTCGCCGAGCTCGGCTCGCGAGCCGCATTACTCACCGTCGAGACCGATGACCAGATCGATGACGAATCCCGTCGGGCTGCGCACACGCTCAAATCGACAAGCGCGCTCATTGGTGCGGACCGACTCGCGGGTTTGTGCGCCGAATTCGAACAGGCGGCCGTTGTGTCCGAGACACTGCAGGCTCGCCTCGCAAAGGAGATATCTCACGTGAAAGCCGAACTACACGAACGCCTCGAGATGGGAATTGCATCATGAAGGGAATCATTTTCAACGTCGCCGAAAAGGCGGTGGTCGAACTGCTCGGAGAAGACGCGTGGGACGACCTGCTCGAGGACGCTGAGCTCGATGGTGACTACACCGCACTTGGGACCTATCCCGATGAAGAACTGCTCGCACTCGTATCTGCTGCAGCGGTACGGACTGGACATGACCCAGGCGATGTACAGCGCCTCGTTGGGCGCCACGCATTGCCACACCTCGTCGCGTCGATCAGCGACTTCCTCGAACCTGACCTCGACGTGTTTGAGTTTCTTGCTTCGGTGCACAGCATCATTCACGTGGAGGTCAAGAAGCTCGACCCGAACGCCCAACCTCCAGACGTGATCCCCGAACGCGTGAGCGACGACGAACTTCGTCTGACGTACCGGTCTACGCGGGGTCTCTCTCCGCTCGCCGAAGGCCTCATCCTCGGCGCGGGTGACCATTTCGGACAACCGGTCGAACTTGAGGTGTTGAGCGGTGATGGCACCGAAGCGGTCATCTCCGTCAAACGAGACTCCGAAGCACAGCGCAGTGCCGCCTGAGGCCGTGTCACCCGAAGCCGTTTCGACCGACGGGCTCTCGCCAGACATCGAAAGGAAGATCGGTCGCCTCGAGCGAAAGCTCCAGCGCGAACGGTCGACGCGCGAGCAGGCCGAACGGATTGCAGAAGACGGTATGCGTCGACTGTTTCTCGCCAACCAAGAACTCGACGAGCGCGTCGCGCAGAGAACCGAAGAACTCGATCAACAACGCAATACCGCTGCGCGTAACGCCGCCGAACGCGCCGAATTTCTTCGGTTGCTTTCCCGAGAGACCCGATCGCCACTCAACGGCGTGCTGGGCATCATGGAAGTCGCGAGCACGAACGCCGAATCCGAGCAGATGAGAGCCTGGCTAAAGGACGGAATGGCATCGGCTCGAGATCTTGAAGTGATCATGACTCGGTTGTTGTTGTTCCTTGAGCTGGAGGACCCTCACGCGACCGAAGCTGCTGAGATCGACGCCCTCGACGTACTCGCCAGCACAGATCGGCGGTGGAAGCACCAGGCGCTTCGTGCCGGCCTTCTGCTCGCTACCGAACACCGATGCGAGGCCACTGCGCCGGTGATTGGTCATCGATCGGACCTCGACGCGATTCTCGATGAACTCGTTGGGAACGCGATCAAACACGGTCAGCCCGGCATGTTGCGAATCGCTGCTGCTGACACGACCGGTGGAGTCGTATTCTCAGTAACCGACGCTGGCCCCGGCATCGACGACGTCGGACCGCTCCTCGACCCGTCGTTTCACGACTGGACGAACTCGGGGGCGCGTGGAATGGGTTATTCGCTGATCAAGCGCCTCGCGGTGCGCACCGGCGCCGAGCTGACGATCAATTCAGCGCCCGGCGCGCCGACGACGGTGTGCGTTACGCTGCCGACCGCCCCGTAGCCGAGGCCTTCGCAAACCGGTAGCCGACGCCGCGGATCGTCTTGATGTGTTTTGTACCGTTGCGATCGATCTTCTTTCGAAGATTGGCGAGATGCACATCGATGACGTGGGTGTCGCCAACCCAATTCGGTCCCCACACAAACTCGAGGAGCGACTCGCGCGACGAAACGACATGGGCATCTTCGGTGAGCGCATCGAGGATGTCGAACTCGATCTTCGTGAGCTCGACCGGCTCGCCATCGAGTAGTACCTCCCGGCCTTGTGCATCGACAACGAGGTCGCCGAAATCACGAGTTCCTGAGTCGCCTACCCCAAGTGATCGGGGTCGACGAAGCAATACACCAACACGTGCGACCAGCTCCCGATTGCTAAACGGTTTCGTGATGTAGTCGTCGGCGCCGGCAGCGAGGCCGACCAGCTTGTCGACTTCGTCCGTTCGGCTCGTCACCATGATGATGTAGGCGTCGGTGAACTTACGAAACTGCGCGCACAGGTCCATTCCGTCAACGTCGGGTAGGACAAGATCCAAAATGATCACGACAGGGTTGTTCGACCGAGCGAGCTCCAAGGCCCGCGCTCCATCACCGGCGACCGACACCTTGTAACCGGCCTTTGTTAACGATTCGCGGTGAATGTGTTGGAACTCGGGGGCGTCCTCAACGACGAGAATGTGTTCCTGCATACCTTCCATATCGGTACGAGGTGGCAAATGATTGATCGTTGATTCTCTGGCCCATCAGCTCGGCCGAGCAGAATCGACTCCTCTACCGCCCGAGCGGAGGTAAGGGTCCAGAACCGAGCCATGCAACAAAGAACGCGTCGAGGTCGACATCGCTGAGTTCTTCGCTGAGCGCAATGAAGTCGGCAGTGGAAGCGGTGCCGCCACCGAAACGAACGTTCCACTCGCGCAAGATCTCGAAAAACACATCGTCGCCCACGCTGAGACGAAGCGAGTGCAGCGTGAGGCCGCCGCGGCGGTAAACGCTCGCATCGAACAATCCGGCTGCGCCTGGGTCGCCGGGTGCTGGACTGAGTGCGCTTTCGGCGCGTGCGACGAGGCGCTCCTCGAGGTCGGCAACATCGCCATCGCGGCCAAATTCGATCCAGAGATCCTCGGCATAACTCGCAAAGCCTTCGTTGAGCCAGATGTCTTGCCACGACGCCGGGCTGACATTGTTCCCGAACCATTGGTGGGCAAGTTCGTGTGCGACGATCCGTTCGATCGACCCGTCGCCATCGACGAACGCACTGCTAAAGAGGCTTCGGCCCTGGGTCTCGAGCGCAAACCCGAGCTCGGTGTCGGCAATGAGGACGCCATACTCATCGAAGGGGTACGGGCCGAACAGTTCAGTGAAGGTAACCAGCATTTCGTCGGTCAGTTCGAAATCGCCGACGAAGACGTCTCGCAGTCGGGTGGGTACAGCATCGAAGACCTCGACGCCCGCGCCGGGGTCAGACTCGATCAACGTGAACGTTCCGAACGCAACCGTTGCGAGATAGGACGCCATTGGCTGGCGCATCTCCCAGGTCGTAAACCGTCGACCATTCGTAACTTCATCGCCCGTAAGCACACCGTTCGCCACGCCGGTGAGCCCGCCGGCAACGTCGAGTCGGAACGTGTAGGTCGCCTTATCGATCGGGTGGTCGTTGACCGGATACCAGCTGCGCGCCCCGAAGGGCTCGCCGACCGACACGCTCACATCGGGCCGGTCGAACCAGCCGATCGGACCGATTCGAGTGCCCGAGTCGATCGTGACAGGTCGTCCTCCATAATCGATCGACACCACATACTCGGTGCCGGTGACGAAGGTTTCGGCCGGGGTGATGCGCAGTTTGTTGTCGACGTGTTCAAAGGTTGCATCGGTGCCGTCGATCGTGACGGCACTCGCGGTGAGTTCGGGTCCGAGATCGAGCGAGAACCGACCGAGATCTTCGGTCGCGGTCAACTCGATCGTGGCGGTCGCGGTTAGTTGATCGGTGCCCGCAACCTCGACGCTCAATTCGAGGTCGTAGTGCGAGACGTCATAACCGCCGTTTCCAATGTCGGGGTAGTACACATCGCCGACCGTTTCAGCCCCGATGATTCCCTGCAGCGTTGGGCCTGCAATCTCGTCGACCGACGGCGCATCGGTGGTCGCCTCTGAGGTCGTCGACACTGTCTCTTCTTCTTCTCCTGTACCTTCCTCTACTGTCTCATTCTGGCCAGAGTCGTCTTGTGCAGTGCTCTCTTGGCCCGTGCCCGTCGACTCTGTAGTGCTCGCCGACGCAGCGGACTCGCCCGACTGGCCGCCGTCGACAACGGTGCTTTCAGGGCCGTCCTCGGGTGCTCGAACAGCGGGGTCGAGTCCACACGACATCACGATGACCGGGACGGCGAGCAATCCAGCGATTGGTCTCACGTACCTGGGAAACGACATAGCTCTAGTGTGGACGATCCGTGGTGCGCGTACGTGTCAGCACAGGTAAACCGTGCCCCCCTGACGAGTAGTTTCAGGTGGCGATCAAACCCTCGATCGGTCCAGCGCCCGAATCGAGCACCTCACTCGATGGAATGCCAAACCATTGCTCGGCGATCGTTGCGTAGTACTGCTCGAAGTCGACCGTTGCGATGAGGTTCCCATCGTCGAGGTTGGTAAGCGAAGGGGCTTCACCGTGCACGCCAGGGTTCACCGGTCCGCTCAGCATGGCCATGCCCGCCTGGCCGTGGTCTGAGCCGCCGGCGTTTTCGGTGAGCCGACGTCCAAACTCGCTCGTGGTGCACACGAGCGTCGAGTCGGCGAAACCGGCATCATCGATGTCACTCAAGAATGCGCCCATTGCATCACCGAGCTGGGTGAGCAAGTAGTCGTGGGTTCCTCGTTGGTCGCTGTGGGTGTCAAAGCCTCCGTGGGTGAGGTGGATCACTCGGATGCCCGACTCTTGGCGAATCAGTTCAGCAGCGGCGCCGAAGAGCTCGCCGAGCTCGGACTGCGGATAGCGCTCGGCCATTCGGTCTTCGTCCATCTCGGCCAACGTGTCGCCAAAGGCCAACGTGTCGGCGAGGCCCTCACGGGCCATCCTGACCCGTTGGGTTGCGTCGGCCTGGTCGAGACCCGGCGACATATCGGTGCCGCTCGCCATCATGGCCATAGCGCGTTGCATGTTTCGGAAGAAATCGTCATCGCTGTGGAGAAACCAGCCAGCTTGTACGTCGCTCAACCCGATCGTCACCGCATTCTCTGCTCGCAGTGCAGGGCTCGCATTCGAACCGAGTGACACGCCGGTCACAGGCTGGTCGGTCGCCAGCTGGTCGCACAACCGACCGAAGAAGCCGGTGAAGGGGATATCGCGCCCGCTCGACTTACCGGCCCACCAGCGTTTCTCCATCTCGAAGTGGCTGCCGTCAGGGTCGTTGGTCGTGCCGAGGCCAAGCACCGCTGCGATGCCATGTCCAGCGAGGCCTGCAAGGTTGGGGTTCCATCCGAACTCGTTTGTGAAATCGAGCAATTCTTCGTCTGGGATGTGAATGCTCTCGCGACGGTCATAGAGCGTGCCCGCCTCGCGAGGAACGAGGGTCGCGAGCCCGTCGTTGCCGCCCTGGAGTTCCACCACGACGAGCGTCCGGTTTGCGGTATCGGCGCTCGCTGGCAGCGGGCGCTGGGGAGTCATGTCGACGGCGGCCTCAGTGGATTGCGCTTCGGCTTGGGGGCTTGGGTTCGCTACCGCCTCTTGCGATGGGCGAGACCTCGTCGACCACACCGCAGCGCCGCCGACAACGGCTGCGCCCGCACCAGCGGCGAGCGTCAGAAAGCCTCGCCTGCTCTGCTTTGGGCCCTGGTAGAGCTCGGCAAATGACGCCGTCGACTCTTCTGAGTTCGACTCGTTGCCTGCTTCGGTTTCTGAGTTATCTGTTGGAGAAGTCATCGTTAGCTACACATCCAGATCTATACGAGGGAGAATTCGGGAGACAGCAGGGCGGTCACGAGCAGTAGTTCGAGCCCTCGGGAGTATTCGGTCTGTGCGTCGATCGCTTCGTCGAGCGCCCGTGCAGTCGTTTCCGACACGTCGGGGATACCGAGGTGGGAAAGCACTGCGTCGCGGGTGGGGGCGAGCGAGTTGAGCGTTTCCTCGGGTAGCTGCCAGTTGAGGATCGCGTTTCCTCGGGCCATGACCTGGGTTGCTGAACTCCAGCGGTCATCATCGGGCCAACCCGCAACATTGGGTGGGTAGAACGGAATCTGCCCAGACGAATAGATCTGCCAAAGATCAAAGCCGTGATCACCAAGGCGTTCGATTCCGACTGCAACTGCCGCGGCAACGAACCACTCGATTGGTTGTCGGGTGCGACGGCCCCTCGCCTCGACAAAATCGTCGTGGTGCAAGATTTCGGCGAGCAGCGGACGAATCTCCCAGTCGTTCCGACGGAGGGTGTTGCCGAGTTCTCGACGGCGATCATCGTCGAGCGGAGTCGATACGAGGTGGGCATGGATTCTCGATGCGACGTGGTCGGCGCACGCCGGGTGCTCGAGCACCGCATCGAGGTAGCCGTCGATCGTCCAATTCTTCCGGGTGCCGAGGAACGAGACGGGGCGGGTGTAACTGCGCTCCCGATCGAATGAAACGTCGCCGGTCCGATAGTCGACCAGCCAGCCCGACAAGATTCGAGCGCCCGCCCGAATGTCGTCTTCGGTGTAGCCGTTTCCGCGTCCGAGCATGAACAGCTCGAGGAACTCCCGACTGAAGTTCTCATTTGGCGAGTCGCCGTGCGAACCATCGCCGTCGAGGAAGCGAAGCATTGCGCCGTCCACGATCATGTCGCGGGCAAAGTCCCTGAAGTTGCCGAGGCAATGGCGGCGAATGAGGTGGTGTTGCCTGACGATCAGGCGGTCCGTGGCCTTCTCCTTGCTCGACGTGAAGTGGCCGTGCCAAAACCACACCATTCGCTCGTGGAGTCCGGTTTCTGGCGACAGCATCTGGTCGATCCACTCGCGTCCGAGGGTATCCCACTCGTTGTCGTCGAAGTCTCGGTCTTCTGCTTCCTCTGCCGACAGCGCCCAACCCTCATCGGCGATACGTTCGTCGATGAGATCATGTATGTCACGGGCTACTAGCCGGTCGATCTGACCGGGACCAATACCGAATCCTGTGCGCCTGAGAAGGTGCGCTGCCTGTTCTTGAGTCGCCATGACCAACTTCTACATCAGCGGAAATTAATTGATCATGAAGGCCGACTTCATGGTTTCTTCATGATCTGTCTGCTACCTCTATGGTATGCGCATTCTGGTCGTGGAGGACGACACGCCCTTGGCGGAGGTTCTCAAGCGGGGGTTGAGCGAAGACGGGTACGCGACCGATGTCGTTGGAAAACTCGTCGATGCCACCCACGCCGTGTCGATGACGTCCTATGACCTCGTAATTCTCGATCGCGGCCTGCCCGATGGAGACGGTCGTACGTTGTGTGCAGAGATGCGAGAGCGCGGTGACAGTACGGCGGTGCTGATGTTGACCGCACGCGACGGTCTTGGTGACAAGGTCGAAGGACTCGACGCCGGCGCTGACGACTACCTCACCAAACCCTTCGATTATCCAGAGCTCGCCGCTCGCATTCGGGCACTGCTGCGACGACCCGCCGAAGCGCAGAAACCAATCTTGACCTACGGCGACTTGGAGATGGATCCGGCGAGCCGTCGGGTATCTCGCTCGTCGATCACGATTCCGCTTACGGCACGAGAGTTCGCTCTGCTCGAACGAATGCTGCGTGCGCCCGAACACACCCACGCCCGAACCGATCTGTTGGATAGCGTGTGGGATACGAACTACGACGGGTTGTCGAACGTGGTCGATGTCCATATCGCAAACCTGCGGCGCAAGCTTGAACTGCCTGGTCTCGACGACCCGATCGAGACGGTACGTGGCGTTGGCTATCGGTTGCGACCAGCTGGGCAAGATCACGCGGGACAAGGCACAGCGTGAACCTGCGGGCGATTCGGATTCAGCTGACCGCAATGTATGCGCTGCTCGCGGCGATTGCGGTTGGGCTGTTGGCGTGGATTGCGATCTCGACCGGTGGCGACCGCATTATTGAGTCGGCCGAACGTGAAGCAGAAAATGTCGTCCGCGAGCTGGCACTGATCGGCTTCGATACCGAGGATCCCGAAATCGTCGATGACGTCGAGCCATTCAATACCTGGCGGGTGAACCCGATCGACGACTGGGATTTTGCCTACGGCACGACCTGGTACGAGTTGCCCGTCCGATCGATGGCGGCCGAAGCGCTGAACGAAGGTCGCCCGATATTTATCGAGTTCGAGCAAGATGGGCCGCTGCTTATCTATGTCGAACCGGTCGAGCTGGCGCCGAACGAAGCTGTCCTCACCGCAATCGATCTCAATCCGTTCGAACGGGATCGTCAGGCGTTCCGCCGCAACGTGACGCTGGCTGCGATCATCGCGGTCGCAGCGACGACCGCTGCGGCGTGGTTTCTCGCTGGTAGCTCTCTGCGTCCGGCACGAACAGCAATGGCCCGACAGCGCGATTTCATTGCCGATGCCGCCCACGAACTCCGCACCCCGCTCGCAGTGATTCGCGCTTCGGCGAGCCAATCGTTGTCGAAGGATCGATCAAACGAGGAGTACCAGCGCTCGCTGGCTGAGATCTTGACCGCCACCGAACGGGCTGGTTCGGGCGTCGGTGAACTCCTCGAGCTCGCCCGCCTCGACGCGGGCCAGGCCCAGCCCCGTAAGGCTCCCTTGCGCATCGATCTCCTCGCTGAAGAGGTGGCGGCGAGCGTGCGCGTCGACGATGTCACGATCGTTGCCCACAGCGCCGAAGCCGTTGTCGTTGACGCCGACTATGCGCTGCTGCGCCAAGTGGCCGAGAACCTGACGCACAACGCGGCCTCCCGGGCAAAGAACGTTGAATTGACCGTCCTGCGCACAGGCGATCGAGTCACCTTGCAGATTTCCGATGACGGCCCAGGTTTCGACGAGGACATCTTGCCGCACGTCTTCGAACGCTTTCGACGCGGAGACAACCGTGGTTCGACCGGTCTTGGTATGGCGATCGCGAAATCGATCGTCGAAGCCCACGGCGGGTCGGTATCGGCTGCGAACGGCAGTGCCGGCGGCGCCATCGTCAAGCTGCACCTCGACGCATCAAGAGGCGAGTGAGCCGAGCGCGTCGATAACACCCAGCACGCGCTGATCGACTGAGCTCCGACGCGGTTAGAAGCGGAGGCGGCGAGGGTTCTGCGACCGCTCGCGGCGGCGAGGGCGGGAGAACTGTGCTCGGTGCACGGCCTTCATGATGTCGTCGATCGCGTCGAGGAGTGCGACGTTCTCGCGGAAGATCATGTCGACGTCCTCGCCCTCCCACTCGTGGACGAGACGTTCGGGTTGCAGGCCTCCGTCGAGCCAAGCGGTCGCAATCTGACGTATTGCGGTGTCGATCGCCGGGTCGGCGCACTCGACGGCGATTTCGGCGACATCTCTCGGGTCAAAGCGGCCAGCGGTATATGAATCGGCGACCATGTGGTTCCTGTACCGAAGTGCCTGTTCGGTGATCCGCGCGTGATTCATGTCTCAAAACTACGTGTTTGTGCTGGGATTTTCGGGGATCCCTACTTACGAAGTGGGTCGCTTTGGTGCGGGGCAGCATCCTTCACGGCAGAAGTCTGGTCGGACCTCGAGATTCCCGAGCGCTCTGACCGGCCCATTCGAGCGGCGCTCTTCGATAAGTTCGACGATCGCTTCGACAAATCGCGGGTCGGTGCCGACCGTGCCAGCACGCCGATAGTGAAGCCCGAGTCGTTCTGCGGTCGCTTTGGCTTCGGTGTCGAGATCAAACATGACCTCCATGTGATCGGAGATGAAACCGATCGGAATCACAATGACGGCACCGACACCGTCGGCCGCAAGGTTCTCGAGGTGATCGTTGATGTCGGGTTCGAGCCACGGCACCTGAGGAGGGCCGCTTCTGGATTGCCAGACGAGATCGAAATCGGCCTTTTGCATCGTCGATCGACCAGCGCTGGCGGCGACGAGGCGGGACGCTTCGGCGAGTTGAGCCTCGTAGTCCGATGTCGATGACATAGCGATCGGTATCGAGTGGGCGGTAAAGACGAGACGAGCAGCTTCTGCCTCATCGCCGAGCGAATCCAACGCCGATGTGACGTGATCGACCATCGGCGCAATGAAGCCGGGGTGGTCGTAGTACTGGCGAATCTTATGAATCTCAGGCGCGTTTGCTCCAACCGCCTCGCGTGCCCGCTCGATATCTTCGCGGTACTGGCGACAGCCCGAGTACGAACTTGTTGCCGAGGTCACGAAGGCGATTGCTTTGGTGATGCCGTCGTTGGCCATCTGTTGGACCGTATTGGTGAGCATCGGGGTCCAATTGCGGTTTCCCCAATACACGGGGAGGTCGATTTCGTGTTTCGGAAGTTCCGCTTTGAGTGCGGCGATCAGTTCGCGGCACTGATCGTTGATCGGGCTCTTGCCTCCAAACAGGTGGTAGTGCTCGCCAACGACTTCGAGTCGTTCGCGTGGGATGTTGCGTCCACGGGTGACATTTTCGAGAAACGGGACGACCTCGTCGGGTGCCTCAGGTCCTCCGAAGGAGACGAGCAAAATGGCGTCGTAATCTGACGTGGTCACTTCTGACATGTCGGGCAGTACCACGCTTTCCGTTTGGCGATCTCGGCGAGGCGGATCTCGTCACCGCATCGGTGGCAGGGGAGGCCATCACGTTTGTACACATAGAGCCGTTCGTCGCTCGGGATTCGCCCAGCGGTGACACCGACCTCGCTCGGGTCTCGGGTCACGATCCGGTTGAGTCGAACACCGAGCTTTAGCTGTTCGGTCGCGAGCTCCCACAGCGTTGTCACCTGAGCTTCGGTCAGCTGGTTCGCTGGCGTGTTTGGATCGATTCCGGTAAGAAAACAGAACTCGGACCGGAAAATGTTGCCGATACCCGCAATGACCTTTTGGTCGAGTAGCGCTGCAGAGAGCGGGAGTTTCTTGCGGCTCATCCGCTCGGCAAAGAGTGCCGGGTCGGCGTTTCGTCGAAGCGGGTCTGGGCCTAAGTTTTTTGTAACCGCGGCAGCGTCTTCATCGTCGATAAGTGCGCAAACCATTGGTCCGGTGAGGTCCCATATGGCGTCGTCCCCAGCGAGCCGCAAACGGATCTCGCCCACCTCGGGTGCGTCGACCTGTTTGCGTCTAAGCTTGCCGATCAGGCCGAGATGAATGTGGAGGAGTGGTGCTTGGTCGAAGTCGAGGAACAGGTGCTTGCCCCATGCCTCGGCGCGGTTGAGCATGCGTCCGTCAAGCTCGCTCGCCTCGCTTGCGAATCGACCCTGCGGTGAGGTTGCCGTTACCGGCGCTTCACCGATGGTCCGGTTGAGATCCCGTGCCAGTCGGTGGATTGTGTGTCCTTCGGGCATCCCGCTCCGCTAGTTGGCCCGCTGCTCGCCGTGCAACCGGTCGAAGATCTCGAGCGCGTGGCGGGCAGACGTGGACGGAATGCAATCGCCGAGCTCGCGTATCGACTCTTCGTCTTTGAACGCAGAGCCGCCAACGACGATCGGAATTGTCGGCAGAATCGCTCGGATCTCAAGGATGGTGTCGATCGTTGCGACCTCTGCTCCCTCGGTGGTCGCCGAGATGCCGATCGCGACGAGATCCGGTTTAGATGCTGCGAGCGATGCAATCGAGAGCGCAGGTGTGTTGGCTCCGAGGTCACTGACCTCGAACCCGCGTGACCCGAGCAGGTCTTTCATCATTGCGGTCGGGAGTAGGTGATGGTCCTGGGCGACCGAGGCGAGAACGATGGTTCCCCGTGAGCGCCCCCGGCGGGATCCAATTCGGTTGCCGACCCGCGAGATCACGCGGATCGCGGTTGCGGTTGCAACGTGTTCTTCAGCGATCTCAAGCTCGCCGTCGTGCCAGCGCTGGCCAATGTTTGTCAGGGCCGGCACGAGCAGGTCGAGGTAGATCTCGTCGGCGCTAGCGCCAGCTGCCATTGCATCCTCGAGAATTTGAAAGGTGCCGTTCTCGTCGCTTGCGAGGAGCCGTTCTTCGACACGGCTCGGCAGGATGTCAGATCGCTTTGTCTGAGTCGTGCGTCCGGTCTGGACCTCGGCGAGGTCTTCGAGGCGTACGTACCACTGACCGCCGCGCTTTTCAGCGGCGAGTCGTCCCGTCCGGATATAGCGATATGCCGTCATGTAATGCACGCCAAGGCGCTCGCTCGCTTCGTTCAGCGAGACCGAGTCGGTTGTTGACGTGTCGGACGTGGATGCTTCGCTCATAGTGTCACCCTGCGAGTGTAGACGCAGGAGGGATGGTCGTTCGAGCCGCATCTCTCCCAAGTTCGGCAACGGCACGTCGGGAAGGACTGCGTGGAGGGTAGCCAAGGCGCGCCCGGTGTTCTTCGCTCTCGCCTCCCCAAAAGCCGTGCTCTCGGTTTTCTCGAGCCCAGCTTCGACATGCGAGGAGTACTTGGCAGTTGTCGCAGTAGGACTTTGCGAGTGCCTCGCGCTTTGTGCGACGGGTGCGCCGCTCTCCGGGGGGAGCAAAGAACAAGTCGAGCTTGTCCTTGCATAGTCCGTCTTTCGCCCACTCTCGGCTTCCTGAAACTGCGAATAGCTCGTCGAGCATGATTCCTCCGTTGCGGACCAATTTAGCACTAAATGATTTCATTTACTACTAAAACGGAAAAAGCGGGTGCAAAAGCCTGATTTATCAATGGAATATGATCAATTCTGGTGAAAAACGACAGAAGTCCTACAGCGTTTAGCTGTAGGACTTCTGCAAAGTGCTAAAGGGCTAGTGCTAGAGACCTAGGGCACGAAATGCCAAGGAGCTAACGCACTAAAGATGACCTGAGGTCAGCCTCCGAGCCACTTGTTGATCTTTTCGCCGAACTTGTTGGCCTCGGGCATATCGGTGCCTTCGGGGATGAGCTCAGGTGCCTGATTGCTCAAGGCCTGGAGAACCTGCTTTGCGCTTGGGTTCACCATCTTGGCGTCTCCAATGACCACGGTTGGAACAGTCTCGTTTCCATCGGCGATCGAACGCACGGTCGCTGCGTACTTCTTGCTATCCCAAATGTTCTTCTTGTTCAGCGGGAGATCGAGCTTGTTTAGGCTTCGTTCCAGGTTCATACAAAAAGGGCAGCCTGGCCGCCAGTAAAAATCAATGGTCTTGCTCATCCGACTCGTCCTATCAGTGGTCCGTCCTCGTCAAAGAGTAAACACGTCACGAGCCTGTCGGGATTCCCCGGTTCGTTCCACGAGTCGACCGTTGGCTGGAGAATTTTGAAGTTGATCCCGAGCTCGTCAAAGCCGGGCACGGTTTCGGCCAACGTTGCTCGGCAGAGATTGTCGGCAAAGGCAGTGATGGCGGTCTCGTCGAACTCGGTGATCGAATTGTCGACGAGCGCTTCGCGGTAGACCTGGAAATTGTGTTCCTGATCGCACTCGACCTTTTCAACCTCGGTCAACTGTCCAGAGATATCTCCAACGATGCAATCACCCTGCCGCATCGCAAACACCGAGATCAGGTTTGGGCCGTCGTCGGTGTCGCCGGCATCTACTTCGTCGCCAGTGGCGTCACTCCCAGCGTTTTCATCAATCGTTTCTCCAGCTTCGGTTGCGGTAGTCCCGTCGGTGGTCGCAGCATCGTCGGAGTCGCCGCCCGAAAAGAGTGCGATGGTCAGCCAGATGATGGCACCGATCAAGGCGAACGTAGCGATCACCCCGCCGACGAGCGACCAATTTGTGCCGGATTCCTCGTCAAGTTGGAACGGCGTTGTTTGTACCGGGCTGAGGTCGACAACATCGGGTCGACCCGGGGCGCTGCCGATGTCCGTCGTGCTCGCCGTGTCGATTGGTGTAGTCGTGGCGGCAGGAGTGCGCCATGCGTCGAGCCGCTCGATGGCGGGAGCGTCGGTCGAAAGATTGCCGGTAGCGCCAGATTCGCTTACGGGTATGTCGATGTCGGGGATGGTCGGTTCTGGAATGGTGACATCGGGGGCGCCGATGTTGGGTATGTCAACGTTCGTGGTGTCGATGTCTGAGGGTGTAAATATCGGTGCGGAAACTTCGGGGATCGTGACATCAGGCGCGGTGACATCAGGCGCGGTGACATTAGGTATCTCGATGTCGGGAGTGCCGATGTCTGGGGTAGTAAATGCCGGTGCGGAAACTTCGGGGATGGTGACGTCAGGCGCGGTGACATCAGGCGCGGTGACATCGGGGATCGTGACGTCGGGGATCGCTCCATCGGCGGCGTCAAGATCGGCGATTGGTTCGAATGGTGCTGGAGCCGATGGCTCGCCAACCGCATTTGTCCAGCGCTCCTCTTCGGCGCGAGTTCCAGCTTCCTCGATGACCTGCCATCCACTCGTCGGCGCTTCTTCGTTCGCGTCGACGTCGAGAGAACGCAGCGTTGGCTGCTGGCTGATCACCGGTTCATCGAACGCAGGTTTTTCGCTGATCACCGGTTCGGCTGAGACGCTTTCGACCTGAACAGGCTCGGCTACGACCGGCTCTATGACAACAGCCTCAGCTGCGACAACAGGTTCGGCTGCGACAACAGGCTCTATAACAACAGGCTCAGCTGCGACAACAGCCTCAGCTGCGACAAC
>CALHXU010000025.1 GCA_938040365.1 uncultured Acidimicrobiales bacterium | reverse complement strand
GGTCGACCACGGCCCCGAAGGCATCCGGGTCAACGCCATTTGCCCCGGATACATCGACACACCCATGCTTCAACAGTTCATCCCTGATGGAGTTGACCCGACCGAGGCTCGCAAAGAAGCCGAAGCCGTGCACCCGCTTCGAACAATCGGAACGCCGACCGACATGGCCAACCTCGTGTTCTGGCTCGCCTCTGACGAGGCCCGCTATGCAACGGGGCAGCTGTGGGTGCTCGACGGCGGATTGTCCGCACAGGTCCAACAGATGCGATTCCCACGCCAGCCGTGATTGCTCGCAGTGCGGATTTGAGAGGCACGATCGGGACGAGCTGATCTAGGCTCACGAAAAGGGACACAACGGGCACAAACACAACGGGCATAACAAAACGGGCACAAGGAGCAAAACGATGGCCGAATTCTCAAACCACGCACCGGGAACGCCGAACTGGGTAGATCTGATGGCGAACGACCTCGACGCCGCCAAAGGCTTCTACGAGAACGTCTTTGGATGGGAACTCACCGACCAGTTCGATGATGACGGAAACCGCATTTATGTGATGGCCCGACTCGATGGCAAGGCAGTCGCAGGCATGGGCCAAGTTCCACCAGGGATGGAGATGCCCTCGGTGTGGAATACCTACATCGCAACCGCCGACGTTGCCGCCACCGTCGATGCAGTGCAGTCCGCTGGCGGGTCGGTCATGATGCCACCCATGCAGGTTATGGATGCGGGCCATATGGCCGTGTTCGCGGACCCGACCGGCGCAGCGTTCTCGGTGTGGCAGGCGAACGAACACATCGGTGCTGAACTGGGAAACATCGAAAACACCTACACCTGGAACGAGCTCATGAGTCGTGACCTCGATACGGCCAAGGCTTTCTATGCACAGGTCTTTGGGTGGGAGTACGAGACCCAGCAGATGCCTCAGGGTGAGTATCACGTAATTTCAGGCGGAGACAACGGTGGTCTCGCAGGCATGATGGAAATGCCCGCCGAGGTGCCAGAGATGGTGCCGAACCATTGGGGCGTCTACTTCGCCGTTGCCGACCTTGATCAAGCGGTTGGCGCAGTCACCGACAACGGCGGCCAGATCGTGATGCCAACGATGGAGATTCCAGGAGTCGGCAAAATGGCGACGGTGCACGACAACAATCACGCCGCGTTCACGTTAATGCAGCCCGAGACACCGCACGATTAGCTCGGGAGCGCCTGCGAGCTGAAGAGATAGGCGCCGCGCCTGGCCGTACAACTGCGCGCTATGGCAGATCGTCGAGCGGGTCGTCGAACTCGCGCAGGCTTATCTGGCCCGGGTCGCAGGTGTCGAGCACCTTGCACCAGCGACACCCCGGGTTCGGTTTAATCGCAGGGTTCTCCGGTTCGAGTTCGAGTTCGATCATCCGGTTAATGCCGTCGACGGCTCGTTGGGCTGCGGCGAAGAGCATGTCCTCATTAACATCTTCGGGCTGAAACCTGCCCTGCTCGAGGTAGTAGCTGGCAATACGCCGCGGTGGTACGCCGACGCGACACGTTTCGATGAGCGCGTAGTAGCGGAGGTCGGCCATGTGGGCGGCCTGAAGCTTTCCGGTCTTGAAATCGATCAAGACTTTGCCCGCTCTATTTCCCTCGGCACGACTCAACGTCAGGTCGATCTTGCCTTGCATGGTGACCTTCCCGTCGAAGAGGTCGAGGCGTACCTTCGCTTCGGTCGCCGGCCTCCATTGGTTCTTCAGACGGGGCCAGCATTCGTCGAACTGGGTCACTCGGTCGAGGGCATCGGAGCGAAGTTGGGCCCGGTCGGTGTCGGTGAGTTGTTGGAGAAAGGTAGCGATGTTGGCTTCGCTAAACTCGAGACTCGCAATGGCTTCATCGACAAGGTCGCCTGGGACTGGCGTTGTTGGCCAGTTGATCGAGAGCTCGATTGCTTTGTGGACAATGCTGCCTCGAGCGAGTGGCACCGACCAGCCCGGAAACTCTCGATCGGCGAGGAATCGCTTCTCGCAACCGAGCACCGAGCCCACGGCGTGTTTGTTCGCCCAAATGTGCCGGTCGGGCCCGAGCATGGCGACGTGTTCGGAAATTCCAGATTCGAGCTCGCCGCGGAGCTGTCCGCGGAGCTCGGGGTCAAAGGTTGGCCACGTCTCGCGAAGCGCGCCGATGTTGTCGAGAACCTCTTGTTGGACTGGGGAAAACTCGCTAGTCACGGGCGCGTTCGCGCAGTACGAACTTTTGGATCTTGCCTGTGCTCGTCTTTGGCAACTCGCAAAATTCGATCGCCTTCGGTGTCTTGAAACCGGCGAGCTGTTCGCGACAGAAGGAGATGAGTTCTTCGGCTGAGACCTCCTCGCCGGGTTTCAGCTCGACGAAGGCCATCGGTACCTCGCCCCACTTCTCGTCGGGTTTGGCGACCACGCCAGCGGCCAGCACCGCAGGGTGTTTGTAGAGGGTGTTCTCGACCTCGACCGACGACACGTTCTCGCCGCCCGAGATGATGACGTCCTTTAGGCGGTCCTTGATTTGGACGTAACCGTTTTCGTGCCATACGGCGCCATCGCCGCTGCGAAACCACCCTCCTTCGAATGCCTTGTCGGTAGCGTCTTGGTCCTTGTAGTACCCCGACATGACCGTGTTGCCACGTATGAAGATCTCGCCTTGGGTCTTTCCGTCTCGGGGAACCTGCTCCATAGTGTCGACGTCGAAGATCGCGAGCTCTTCGTTCATTGGCATGGTCACGCCTTGCCATGACTTCTTATCGGCACGTCCCTCGGCGTCGAGCGTTTCCCACTCTGGCCGCCATTCGCACTGGCTGACATGGCCGTAGGTTTCGGTGAGGCCGTAGACCTGCATGATATTAAATCCGAGCGGTTCGATCGCTTGGAGGATCGCCGCTGGTGGCGGGGCGCCAGCTGTCAGTGCCTGTACGGTGTGATCGAACTCGCGCCGTTCGTCCTCGGCAGCGTTCACCAACGTGGCCAGGATGACCGGTGCACCGCCGAAGTGGGTGACACCATTGTCGGCAATCGCATCGAACACCGCCTTTGCGGTGATGTCTCGGATGCAGACGATCGTTCCGGCGAGCAGGGTCATCGTCCATGCGTGGCCCCAGCCGTTGCAGTGAAACATGGGCACTGTGTAGAGGTACGTCGGTCGATTCGGAAGACCCCAACCTGCGACGGTTCCCATCGACATGAGGTAGGAGCCTCGGTGGTGGTAGACGACGCCTTTGGGCACGCCGGTGCTGCCGCTCGTGTAATTGAGGGCGTGGGCTTGCCATTCGTCGGCGGGCATCTGCCACGCAAAGTTGGGGTCGCCGCTTGCGAGCAACTCTTCGTACGTTTGCTGGCCGAGGCGTTCACCTCCAGGCCCTGCTGGGTCGTCGATGTCGATGACGACGATGTCTCGGCCGACCTTTGCGAGCGCGGCCGTGACCGTTGCGCTGAATGCGGTGTCGGTGATCAGGACCGCGGCGTCGGAATGGTCCAAGATGTAGGCAACGGTGTCGACGTCGAGTCGGGTATTTATTGCATTGAGCACGCCGCCAGCCATCGCCACCCCAAAGTGAGCTTCGAACAGTTCGGGAGTGTTCGGACAGATGATGCTGACGGTGTCGCCAACGCCGATGCCGAGGTTCGAAAGTGCAGAGGCGAGGCGCGTGGTGCGTTCACCGACGTCGGCCCAGCGGTATCGGCGGTCTCCGTATACGACCGCTTCACTTTCGGGATAGAGATCGACGGTGCGTTTCAGAAACGAGAGTGGAGTGAGCGGCACGTAGTTGGCGGGTGTCTTCGCCAAGGCGTCATAGTCTTTTGCTGCCACGGGATTCCTTTTCATTTGCGCGTGCATTTGCGCGCGTTGAGCTCGCTGGTTGGCCGCACTCAACCTATCGAAGCTGTCACCGGCTCATCTAGCTGTGGGTGGCGACAACATTTTCTCCAGATGCGTGCTCGAGATGTCGATCACCGAAGGGTGAACCGTCACGACACAAAAGAAGCAGAGCTGTCGACCAGCGGTGAGCCACCGCGCTATCGCGGCGGTGAGCGGCGCGGGTTTTCGCTTCGTCGACAGCTCGTGAGCCTTGCTCCGTTGGGTGTGCTGTGGTTCGCCGGCCTCGCGGTGTTGTTCGTGGCGAGCCAGCAGAACGTCGCGCCGCTACAGACGCTCTTTCTCGACGCGGCACACCTCACGGGTGCGCCGTGGTATACCGGTGTTCTGTCGAACCTCGGCAGCATGGTTTGGACGAGTGGTGTGGCGTTTGCTGGCGCCGGCGCGTGGGTGGCAAAGCGGATTGGTCGCCTGAGCGCTGCTCGGTTCCTCGCCGTTGGATCGGCTGCGACATTGCTCTTAGTTCTCGATGATGTCTTTCAGTTGCACGCTGGTCCTTTGCGCGACGCACTGGGCGGCTCGAAGAACCTTGCCCAGCTCGTCGTCATTGCGCCGGTCGTTCTTTGGGTCGCTGTGTTCTGGACTGACATCTTGCGAACTCGTTCGGCGCTTCTCGGTGCAGCCGGAGCGTCACTTGCAGCTTCGGTAGTCGTCGACGTCGGCGTTGGTTTGTCGGGTGACGCGGCATTGCTCGTCGAGGATGGCCTGAAGTTTCTCGGCATCCTCGCGTGGTCGCAGTACTTTGCGATCACCTCAAAGGACATTGCCGCATCTGCCATCAACACCGCAATGGAAGCCGACCCCGACCGAGCCCAGTCACATCCCTCGCACATGACAAACCCGTAATGGGGCCTGTCCCCGTATTGACTCAGCCCTGAGGGGCTTCCTCAAACCAGCCTTTTCTCCGCTCAGCTCCGAAAACGCTCGTCGTAATGGGGCCTGTCCCCGTGAACTTTCGACACAAGAAGACGAACTCCGTCTCCGACGCCGAGGCTTCGTGCCGTTGAACGATCTCCCCGAAGGGGATAGGGCAGCACGCTGAGCGTTTTCGGAGCGAAGCGGAGAAAAGGCGGTAAGTGAGGAGGCGCCACAGGCGCCGACGAGATGACTTGGTCCCGCCAGAGCGTTTTCGCCGCAGGCGAAAAGGCGGTAAGTGAGGAGGCGCCACAGGCGCCGACGAACGACTGTCATACCCCCGCGCGAGGATGCATGTATGGAGTCGACGTCGATACGTTTCGCAGGGGCAGCTCGCACGCTGAGTCGTGCGTCGCGTCTCTGTGGGCTTGTTGCACCGGCGTTCACGTCTCCGCCGCGGCTCGCTGGCTACAACCGCACGATTCGTCGTCGGCACAATGGAGTGACGGTCTCGATCGCGTTGCGGGGCAGGCCGTGGCCGGCGGTTCTTGCCGACATGATCGACGGCATTATCGTTGCGAACGAGGTGGTTGGGCGTGAGGCCGATCAGGCCCGTACCGCACTATGGCTTGCGGTTGCGCCGATCGAAGTTGATGACAGCGCCGTTGTCGCTGCGTGATACAGCGCCGTTGTTAGTTCGACGAGTCTGAAGCGAGAAGGACGCTGTCGATGACGTGGACAACGCCGTTGCCTGCGACGAGGTCGGCGGTGATGACGACCGATTCGCCGTTCAGTACGACCATGTCGTCAAGAACGTCGATGCTGATGCGGTCACCGCTGATTGCGCCGACCGATTCTCCTGCGAGTGCGATTGCATCTTCAGCGAGGACGTTTCCAGAGACGACGTGGTAGGTAAGAACATCGCCCAGGTCCTCAACAGCGAGGAGCTGCTCGGCGGTGATGTTGCCATTTTCTAGCAATGTCTCGAATGCGTCATTTGTTGGGGCGAATACGGTGAATGGGCCGTCACCTTGGAGCGTCTCGACAAGACCGGCCTCTCCGAGGGCTGTGACAAGGATGCTGAAATCGTCGCTCGATGTGGCGATGTCGACCACGGTTGCGGGGATGTCTGATGCGGAGTTGTCATCCTCATCTTCCATGGCGTCATCTTCCATGGCGTCGTCGCCCGATGTCTCTGTTTCGGCGTCGTCGTCTTCCATGGCGTCATCTTCCATGGCATCGTCGCCGGCGACGACGTCGGCTACCTCGTCGGTAAGGTCTTCCCCAGTTTCTGCAAGTTCTTCGGCAGTGCTTCCACATGCAGCGGCAGTCAGGCCGAAAGCGAATAGCAACGCTGCGAACTTCTTGGAATTGGTCAACATGTTCTCGTGTCCTTGCTTGGGAAGAGCCCCAACGGCTCTAGCCCTAGTGTATTCGGGGCGGGTTTTGCCGAATAGGGCTAATCGACCTAGTTCGAGTCGACCTCGTTCGACCTTTGTTTAGGCGGTACGAGGTGGCCGTTACCTCGGTTGCTGTTCGAGTATCTCGTCCTCTGTGGTTCCGGGTCGCCGGTAGAGTCTGGAAATGGACTCCGCTGACGCACTCTTTACCCTTCGAGCCGCTGCCGGGTTACCTCCGGCTTATGGGCCGTTGAACGACGCGGTCTTGGTCGTCATCGATGCCCAGATGGAATATGGCGAGGATGGGGCTCTGGCGTTGCCCGGTGTGCAACCTGCGCTCGACAACATCACCGCATTGCTTCTTTCGGGACGGAAGAGTGGTGCTGAGGTTGTCCACATTGCCCATGAGGGTTCGTCGGGTCGTGCGTTCGACCCAGAACGGGGAGGGCGAATCTTCGAACAGGTGGCGCCGATCGACGGCGAAACGGTCCTCACAAAGGGCCTGCCGAATTCGTTTGCTCACACCGGCCTGCAGAACCACTTGGCCGAGATTGGTCGACCGCACCTCGTCATTTGCGGGTTCATGACGCACATGTGTGTGAGCTCGACGGCGCG
>CALHXU010000024.1 GCA_938040365.1 uncultured Acidimicrobiales bacterium | reverse complement strand
CGACTATGGCCGAACCCGATTCGTTGCATTTCTGACGAGCACTGGAGACGCTTCGTTCCCGTGGGCATTCGGCCCGCAGGGCCTTCACGTCTGGTGCAGCGGAGATGACGAAGTGCAAAGCGTGATCGACGCAGTGCCCATCGGCTCGACTATCGACCCCAGCACGTTCGAGCAAGCGATCGTCGAAGTCGTCGAGCCAGCGCAGGACTTCGACTTCGTCGATGTTCCCGCCCGAGTCATCGCCGACGATTTTCGAGCTGGCGAGACCTGGACGGCGCGGCTGGTTGAGAGCGTCAACAACATCAACCCGGCCCTCACCATTACCGACCCCGACCTTGACCTCTCCGGCATCCGAGACGACGAGGTGTTGTTCGAGTTTGTCATGGCCGAGAGCGGGTCGTGTCCGCTCGGTCCGTTTGAGACGCTGCGATTCGATCAGCTGAGTCGAGTACTCGTGCCGACATTTGAGCAAGTGCAGTCGCCGGGCGACACGTGCACCGCTGACGCGAACCCACACCTGCTCCTCGTCGCCGTTGCTCGAGAAGACCTTCCGACTAGCGACTTCTCGATCGCCACTTCGACCAGCCAACCGAGCGGTTTCGATCCCGTCCCGATATCGGCTGTCGAACTCGCCGCAGACAACTGAGCCCCAACTCGGTGTTTCGCACCAAACCCACCGGCGACCCCTAGTCGACAGTCACTCACACGATGGGCAAGACTGGAAGGCATTGAGCGGGTACGTAGGAGGCGCTTTATGGATCCGTCACTTGGCAGAATCTTTGCCGCGTTGGCATCGAAGGCGAGCGGACCGAGCGACACGTCTGAAGAGTTAGTGGCTATTGGCCAGGCGATGGTCGCGCGCCTTCGCGATATCTTCTTGGGCAATTCCCGGCCCGATGACTACGACGATCTGCTCGAACGAGTCGAATCGGGAGACGAGGGCGCTGTCCCGATACTCGCCGACGTGATCGATGGCGCCGACCCAAGCCCGTTCCTTGCAACACTCGTGCCCTTGGCCGCGGACGCCAGTCGTGCTGGCTTTGTGCCTCCACCCCCTGCGAATGCCGATACTCAATACCCCGTCGCCGAGTTGGAACAGGCGGTCGCACAACAACGCGAGCTATTCGCCGCAGAACCCACGAACCGAGGCCACGCAATAGAACTCGACATGCTGCTCAGCGACCTCCCGATCCGTTACCGCGATCTCGGTCGACACGAAGAGGCTCTTGTGGCAGCCCAGGCCTATCGGGAATTCAGACAGGAACTGGCCGAGATCGATCCGGATTCTCAGATGGACATCTCGTTCGACTTGTTGAGCGATGCCTACGCAAAGCTCGATCGCTTCGAAGAGGCTGCGGCGGTCAAAGAAGAAGGTCTGGAACATCGCCGCGACGCCTGGTCGCTCATGGACTTGAGTGGTTACTACACATCGCTCAGCCGAACTGACGAAGCGGTTGCGATGGCCGAAGAGGCTGTCGCAATGGAGCGAAAGCGGGAGAACGCCGACCCGCACCAGTCGCTTCTCTCCATTTTGCTCGAACACCTAAGCGCGACCTATCGCAGCGTTGGCAGGAAAGAGGACGCGCTCTTCGCCATTGAGCAGGCGGTCGCTATTCACCGAAACATCGCTGCGGGTCAGCCCGTTACGGGTTGCGAACTAGGCCGAACGCTGACGAACCTTCTCACGCTTCACGATGAACTCGACCACCTCGAAGTTTCGGCTGCTGATTGCGACGAAGCGAAAGCGGCGACGGAGAACTGCCTTGCGCTTCATCGGGTGATGGCATCAACCGACGTGGAAGGCCTCGCAGACTTGCTCGCCCAGCGCGAAACCCTCGCACGCCTGTCACAGCCTGACTAGCAGGCGTTCTTTTCGGCGATGAGTGTGTGGATACGTGACCTGATGAGGGCCGTTTCTCCTTGTTCGATTCAGTAGTCCTCAGCTCGTTGATCGACCGGCGATGGCGGGTCTTGGCCCAGCACATTCGAGCAAGCGATCGTCGAATTCGTCGAACCGCAATAGGTCGCCGACATCGCCACGAGTCCACTGGCGAAAGAGTCCGACTGTACGAACGTTCAGCTCGGGCGTAGCGTGCCCGAATGGCTGCAGACGTCATTGCCTCTGAGCAGGACCACCCATCGCTCACCCGCCTCCAAGGTTCGGTGGTGATCTTGCTGACCGGGATCGTCTTCAGCTTCGGCGGGTTGGCCTTCAGGTCAGTCGAGATTCGCTCATGGGAGTACTTGTTCTTCCGTGGCCTCGGCATGGGCGGAGTCGCCCTCGTCGTCTTGGGCACTCGTTATCGGGGCCGACTCAGCGACCTCACTTCGCGACTCGAACCCGGGCACCTGTATGCGGGGCTCTTGCTCGGCATGATGAACACCCTATTCATCGTGTCGCTCTCGTTCGCTTCTGTTGCGTTCGTGCTCATCCTGCAAACCGTGGCGCCGCTCACCGCCGCGTACTTCAGTTGGCTCGTACTCACCGAACGACCGAGCGCCTCGGTTCTCATCGCTACGGCCGTGACGATGATCGGGGTGGTGATCATGGTCGGCGGGAGCATCGCCGAAGACCTGTCACCGTGGGGACTGATTGCGGTGTTGATCCCGATCGGTTTCGGTCTCTACACGACGCTCATTCGTTCGGCTGCACGTATCGACGCAATGTTTCCTCTTATCGTCGCCGGCGCGTTCTTGTTGGTAGTGGGTGTTGTCGCCGTGGTTGTCCAGGGTGGCTTCGAGGCATCGCTGCGAGACGCCGCCATTGGCATCTTCGCGGGCAGCATCCTGTTGGCCGTTCCTCTTGCTGCGTTCAACGTGGCCCAGCGTGTGGTGCCAGCCCCGGAATCAGCGCTGCTGATCATGACCGAAGTCGTTCTGGCTCCGTTGTGGGTATGGGTGTTTGTCGGCGAGGAGGCAACGATGACGACACTGATCGGCGGCGCAATCATCTTGGCCGCCGTGGTGTGGGTGACCGTGAAACGGCTTCCGCTGAAGGGGCGTCGTCCGATCACCAGCCGGGGCTAACACGCGCTGCGCTAACCGACCGCAGCAACTCCTCGCCGACCGACTAGGACGCGTTCTTTTCGGCGATGAGCGTGTGGATACGTGACCTGATGAGGGCCGTTTCTTCTTGTTCGATTCGGTATTCTTCGGCTCGTTGGTCGACTGGGGGTGGCGGGTCTTGGCCCCAGTGCCCGCGAGTTGTGTCGTTGCCGCGCCAGCTATTTTCGGGCTCGCAAAGTGGCCGCGTGTTTGGCACCGAGGTGTCTTGAGTATGTGAGTATGGCGTTATGTGATCGCCGTGAAGCCAGGCGAATGGTGCATCGCATATTGGGTTGGAACATTTGCCGTTCGAGGTGATGAGTGCGATGTCTTTCATCCACTCCGGGATACTTCGAGTGTCGTATGAGTCGTTGATCGGTCTGCCGCGAGCCGAATACACGGTGCGTCTGAACTTCGCAGTTGCCGTAGCGGCGATTCCGTACAGCGGGTGAATTGGGGTTCCGTCGATCAACTGACATTTGCTATCGACATCGGTGCGATCAATCGTTGGAAGTTCGTTGTTGGCGGGATCTTCGAGCCATGCCAAGGTGTCTTCGTAGACCCGCTGGGACATGACGATGTGCACTCGTGGGCGAGCGGTCGTGCCGTCAGGGCGGGCTGCGCCTCGGCCGGTCAGGTTCAACAATGCATGCAACTGACGCTTGCGAACCGAACGACGGTTCCCCGATTCCTGTTCTTCGGCGCGAAGACGAGCACATTCGAGGGCGAGGTCACCCTTGAACGCAGCCCCTTGGAGCGGGTCCATCAGAATCTTGACTTCGACCATCCCGCCAGCGACCGTCTTCACGCTCATCCCGGTTTCGAATTCTTGTTCTTTCGGTTCGGCACCATCGGGATCGGCGCCCAACAACCATTCGTCGAACAGGTTCTTGAGGTCGCGGAACACGACCGTGGTTAACCAGCCGACGAACATGTCTTGAGCATCGACCATTTGCAGATGCACCCGAGGGTTGTCGACGCCGCGCAGCAGCTCGACGTGATCGATCGTGATCTCACCGACAGCCAGTGCATCAGCGATGATCGGCATGTCGATCAACCAGTTCGCAATGCGGTGATCAAAGCGAACTGCGGCCGGATCGGTGTTCGAAACCGCCGCCACATGATTCGCGACATTGCGCTGATCTGACAGACGGCCAATATCACGAGCCGCTCCAGCAGAAACCGAACGGACCCGAAGCGCATCGAGCTTCGCCGTCAGAGAGGACAAGCGAGCCAGCCGATCGGAAAGCTCATCGTCGGAAAGGCCCGACAACGACAATTCAAGGCAGGCGTCGAGCGCTGATTCAAGATCATCCAGATCCGAATTCGACGTAGTCACTACACCCGATGCCATATGACCACTGTATCGAACGTTTGTTCGTTTCACAACCCGAACGTTCGTCTAGTTGTCACGAAGAGGGCACAACCCACTCACCGGTTCTGAGGTAGTGCGCAATCATCTCCGGGTGTCGCAAAACCAACTCGCCGGTCTGTTGATCCATGCTGGTCAGCTCATGCCACGACCCGTGGCCTTGCTCTCTGTACTGGCTCAGCCAGTAATGCCCTCTGCTTGGGTCCCTCAGAAGTTCGAGGCGCTCGTCCACGAACCTCAAACCGGTACTTTCTAGATCAATCCCGTACTTTGCGGCGGCGCCGTCGGTGATGCGCACCGGATGCTTCATCTTCGTGACTCTCCGCCGGTCAACCCATTCGTGATACGCCCGGAACATCTCCCAACGGTACCAACGCCTCAGCCACGGCAACCAAGAGAAGAAGTCGAACCGCTGACCAACTCGCTACGAATGAGACTCGACGTAGCGCGGTGCTAACTCACGAGAAGCCGGTGACCCAGTCCAACTTCGACGAGCAAAGTGCTCAAAATTATTTGCTGCAGCCATCCCGCCAAGTCCAATCTCAGACCGCTGGGGGAGGATTTGACAAATATTGAACTGAAGATCTGGAC
>CALHXU010000023.1 GCA_938040365.1 uncultured Acidimicrobiales bacterium | reverse complement strand
GCCCTTCGGGGTGAAATCGAACGACTCGGTGTTGCCATCAGGCCACACGACCGTGACCGTGTTCGTCGGGTCAGACGTGAAGCAGATGTCCTGGAAGATCAATCCTGGGCCACAGCCAGTCGACGTCCATGCACCAAGACCAAGCGCACGGTTGGTGTACACCCGGAAGTTTCCAACATCGAGGTTCCAGCCATAGCCGAAGTCGCCACTCTCGAAACGATCGAGCGTGTCGTAGGTGCGAAGCACCTGAAGCGGAATGCCGCCCACCGTCACCTGCGAATCGAGGTACGTCGTCGAGTAGCGACCGAGCTTCAAGAAGCCGTCGACGATGACGTTGCTTTCGCTCAGACGCGTACGCCCCTGGTCGTCGGTTGCCGTGAACAGAATCGTGTACGCACCGTTGCGCAGCAACGACGGGTCGATCTCGCCCAACGTTGTAGGCGTGCCGGTTCCCGAAGCGATGACCTCGGCGTTTACTGGGTCGGTTCCGCTTGGGAAGAACTTCGTCTCCCACTCGGCCACCGTTGCGTCGTCGGTGGTGGTGATGGTTGCGGTGATCTCCGATGGGCCAGAGACAAGCGAGCTCGGAGCTGGCGTGAAGTCGCTTGCTGCGGGGCCGTCGATGTCGCCGATGCCAATGATGACGATTCCGCCGTCGCCTGGATTGTTACCGCCGTTCCCTGGAGCCGTCGCAAATTCGTACACCGTCGGGTCACCCGCACCTGGAAGTGCTGGGTCATCCGACGGCACGAGTGGCAATTCGGCGCTCGTTACTTCAGCTTGGTTCGACACGACAGTCTGGCCGGCCGGAAGGGTCGAGGCATCGGCAACAAAGGCCAGCAGCGAAGCCTCGCCAGGCGCAAGAGTCCCAACCTCAACGGTGACACGATCATCGGTTGCCGCGTTCCCGGAGACCACCGTGCTTGACGTGCTTGTGCCCACCGCGTCGGGCACCAGCGTCATCCCCTCAGGGACCTCGTCATCGATGACAACGTTGGTAATCGGGTCGTTGCCCGTATTGACCACAGAGATCGAGTACAGCAGCTGCTCGGTTGCGTCAGCGTTAAGCGCAACCGACTTGTCCACATCGAGAATCGTGGGCACGATCGTGCGCGTTCGAACGCTGGCATCAAGAGGTCCAAACAACGAACCAGCAGCGTCCGACCACGCGATCACAGCGTCAACCCTGAACGGGGCGACCTGGTCAGCGGGAACAGGAATGGAAACGTCGATCGTTTCGCTCGTGTTGGGGGCGAGCGTCGCCGGAATGCCCGGAACCGACACGGCCGAACCGAAGGCTTCGACATCGATGGTGACGTTCTCGGCCGTCGATGACCCGGTGTTTGAGAGAGTGAGTGCCCAGGTGGCGGTCCCTCCCGCTTCGATTGCTGCGGGCTGACTCGCCGATACCCGCACTACGGGAACCGCAAGACCAGTGATCGTCGATGCCGGGACAGCGAAGACCGAACCAACCGTCGCGTCTCCTTGCGCCGTCGTGATGGCCGGAGCCGAGGCGCCCGAGGCCGCCTGAAGGCGGGACAAATATTGCCTTTCCAATTCATCGTCACCACGGGTGGTTGACACCGATCGGGCCGTCAACAGCTGTTCAACCGAAGTCGAATCGCCAGTTGCGATCTGGCCAAAGGGCATCGGGGCGGGTTGCCCGTCCCCCGACAACGTTTGTGTGGAACCCGAGATCAAGTCGCCAGCCGCAAGCGTCAGCGCATCGTCAATTCCCTGGCCGAACCGGGTTGTCTGACGAACGCCGGCGTCCTCAGAAAGATCGAGCACAAGACGAGTGCGCAGCGGGCCATCCGCCGGATCGAATAGTGCAACCAGCTCGGCCGGCGTCAGTTCTACCGACGCTACAACCGACCAGACTCCTGCCCCGCCGCCATCGATGATCGAACCAACGAGACCGTCTCCGGCCGGATAGGTCGCCGTGCCGGTGTCCGCCCCAATCGCAGTGATCGATGGTGCGGTGGTCAGCGCAAACGTGTTCCACTGATCAGCCGCGGCATCAAAGACTTCGAGTTGCAGATCGGCGTCATCGACAGTCACGCTCTGCCCGAGCCCGTTGGCCACCGCCAACAACCCAGGAACCACAAGCGTCGCACCATCGTTGGTCACCGTGGCCGAAACGGTGTACTCCGAACCAGGAGCGACGAGATCCGGCGCCGTCGCCTCGACCGATATCGCCGGAACGACAAACGGAGCAGCTGCCACCTCGACGCCGTCGGACAAGCCGCCGTCGACCGTGGTCGTGCCTTCCGCACAGCCAATCGAACCAAACGAATGGCCATTGCCCGTGATCTGAATCGTCTCGGCCAACAGCGCGCACGAGAAGGTATTGTCACGGCTCGAAACACGGATGTCACTGCGGTTCGCCACCACGTAGCCCGAATAATTCGAGTCGTTCGACGTGATCGAAATTCCCTGGTTCCTGTTCGTGTCGGTGAGGAACAACAGGTTGTCGAGGAACGGCACCATGAGATCTCGCGCCTTGCCGTTGACGTGCATGCGGCCAGTGCTCACGACGGTGATCGGGCCATCTGCAAACGACCCCGACTTCAAATGAACCTCACACGGCACGTAGTACAAGCCCGACTCGAGCACACCGTTGGGCTGCCACTTGTTGCCGCACTCGCCCGACATGTCGAAGTACTGATCGCCGGCGAGCACGGCCGCGTCAGAGCCCGGAACATAGTCGGCAACCGCGAACTCGATTGGGCGGTCCTTGAGCGAAACCTTGGCTGGAGCCGGTTCGAACGACGCGCTCTCGTTGACCGTGAGCTTCGTGACGTACTCGGTCGGGCCAACAAAGCTGTGGCCCTCGCCGTCAACAAAGAGCTCGCCGTTGGTGTGGGTTGGTCCTGTCACCGAATGGGACGTTCCCGCCATGTGGATCGACTTGTTCGCCGAAGAGTCGGCCCAGAGCGCAACACCAGCAGCGATTGTTGGCTGGGGCACACCGCTCTCGGTCACCTCGAGC
>CALHXU010000022.1 GCA_938040365.1 uncultured Acidimicrobiales bacterium | reverse complement strand
ACCCGACAACCCATTCACTGCCGAGCAGCTCAAGAAGTTCGGAGATGCCGTTCGGCAACAGGCTCCCGGTGTCGCGCTCCACGTTGCGAACTCGGCCACGGCGCTCACTGGCCAAGCTTCTGCAGCCGGCGAGCCCATGATGGTCCGGTACGGAATTTCGCTCTACGGCATCGACCCCGATGAAGCGCTCACCGGAGCGATCGACCTTGAACCCGCCCTCACGCTTCGTTCGGAGGTGTCGTTTGTAAAGACCGTCGCCCCAGGAATCGGCATCGGATACGGGCATCGGTGGACGACCGACCGCGAGACGACCATTGCGACAGTGCCCATTGGGTACGCCGATGGCGTTCGACGCAACCTCGGGCTGTCGGGAGGGTCGGTGCTGATCGGTGGCGAGCGCCACCCGATCGTCGGTGTCGTCACGATGGATCAGCTCATGGTCGACGTTGGCCCAGGTTCGAGCGTTGCCGTTGGCGACGAGGTGATCCTGATCGGCAACCAAGGCAATGAACAGATCAGGGTCGAAGAGATGGCCAAGATCGTCGGTACGATCCCCTACGAGCTGATCTGCGCTATCTCGAAGCGGGTACCGCGCACCTATTAGTCCGACGTCTTTCAGGCTGACAACTTCGGCCAGAGCAGCCTGATGGTTGCGATGGCGAGGCTGGTTGCGACGAGTTGGGCGACGATGAACAGCGGTGCCGATGCGGGCTCGATGCCGGCGAAGGTGTCCGAGAGGGTTCGGGCCACGGTGACGGCCGGGTTCGCAAAGCTGGTCGACGAGGTGAACCAGTAGGCCGCGCCGATGTACCCGCCGACGGCGAAGGCAACCATTGCCGGATTGCCAGCGCGAACAATGCCAAAGATCACGATGAGCAGACCAAAGGTTGCGACTCCCTCAGCAAAGACCAGGTCGGCGCCCGCCCGGGATTTGGTCGAGATGTTGACCGGGTCGATGGCGAACATGATGTTTGCGGCGATGACGCCGACGGCGCCGCCGACGAACTGGGCAAGAAGGTGCGCGCCAGCTTGGGCAGCGCTAATACCGCCGAGGACAAGGTCGGTGATGGTCACCGCTGGATTGAAGTGTGCCCCCGACGTATCGGCGAAAGTGAGGATCAGGGCGATGAGGATGCCGACCGTGGCGGTCGAGTTTGCCAACAGCTGCAGGCCAACATCATCGGTAAGCCGTTCGGCCATGATGCCCGACCCAACCACGCCGGCGAGCAAGAAGGCGGTCCCGATGAATTCGGCGACGGCAGCGCGCAGGATTCGGGGGCCGTCTACGATCTCGCTCACGGGAGAACCGTAGCGGAATCGGGGAAGATCATGGCCAAGTCGCCGTTCGATTGGATGCAGGTTGGACATTGGACCGATTCGCACGCTCGGACGGGGTGCACGGTCATCACCTTTACCGGGAACGTCGTTGCTTCGGGCGAGGTCCGAGGCGGAGCGCCCGCCACACGAGAGTTTGCGTTGCTCGAGCCGACCAAACTCGTCCAAGGCGTCCACGCCGTCGTGCTGTCGGGGGGTTCGGCCTTTGGGCTTGCCGCGGCCGACGGAGTAGCCCGAACACTTCGCACCCAAGACATCGGCTTCCCAACGGCCCACGGTCGAGTCCCCATCGTCGTTGCGCTGTCGCTCTATGACCTCGGCGTCGGTAATGCCATGCGTTGGCCGGGTGTTCCCGAGGGAAATGCGGCGTTCCATGAAGCATCGGCAAACTTCGACGTCGGCGTGGTCGGCGCTGGCACGGGGGCGACGGCGGGGAAGTGGCGCGGTTCTCAAGATGCGTACGGGGCCGGACTCGGGTTCGCCGAGTGCCGAAAGGACGACCTCGTCGTCAGCGCTGTGATCGCAGCCAACCCGGCTGGCGACATTGGTCAGCGGGGCGTCGAAGCCCGCAACGCGCTCGCGGGCGGATCATTCGAGTGGCCCGAGGTCGAGTCGCCGGTTGGCGAGAACACCACGATCGGGCTGATCGCAACAAATGCAGTTCTCACGAAGTCACAATGCCGTTCAGTTGCCGAAGCCGGTCACGACGGACTTGCCCGAGCGATCTTTCCCGCCCACGGCCCAACCGATGGCGACGCATTGATCGCAGTCGCAAAACCCGAGGTCGAAGCCGAAGAGGCACACGTTCGATCGCTCGCTGCAATGGCGGTCGAAATGGCCATCCTCAGCGTCGAAAACAGCGAATAGACTCGACGCCGTGATCGAGCTTCTTTCATCATCGCCAGACGAAACAGGACGGCTCGCAGCTGGCTTGGCGGCCATGGCTGAGGGCGGCGACGTTTTGGTGCTCGTCGGCGATCTCGGAGCGGGAAAGACTGCCTTTTCCAAAGCCTACGGCAAGGCCCTCGGCGTCGAAGCGCCGATGACCAGCCCTACCTTTACCCTCGCCCGTGAGTACGAGGGTCGCCTCACGTTGCACCACCTCGATGTGTATCGCCTCGAGCAAATGGCCGAGGTGCTCGACCTCGACCTCCCCGAGCTTCTGGATTCCGGAGGCGTCGTTCTGATCGAGTGGGGAGACGCAATCATGCCGATGCTGCCCGCCGACTACCTCGAGGTTCGATTCACCTTCGGAAACGGTGATGATGACCGTCGAATCGAACTCAATCTCGTCGGCCCCCGGTGGGTGGGTCGAAGTGAGAAGGTCCAGTCGCTGATCGGAAGCGGTGGGCGCCCATGCTGATGCTCGGTATCGAATCGTCGACCGCCCAGGTCGGCGTCGCCGTTGGAAGCCACGACGGGGTATTGGCATCGACGCACTCTTCGCGAGATCGGCGTCACGCCGAAAGCATCGCTCCGATGATCCAGTTCGTCTGTCAGCAGGCACGAATCGAACTTTCCGACATCAGCGTCGTCGCCGTCGACATCGGACCCGGCTTGTTCACTGGTCTTCGCGTCGGCATTGCATCTGCAATGGCGGTCGCCCATGGCTTGGGCGTTCCAATGATCGGCGTTTCGAGCCTCGACCTTGGCGCCTTTGCCGCCGAGCACTCGTCCCGCCTCATCGTTCCGTGTTATGACGCCCGCCGTGGTGAGGTCTTCTCGGCGCAGTACCGATCGGTCCCCGGTGGGGTGCAACGAGTAACCGAACCAGCCGTGTTTACACCCGACGAACTCGCCGCGGACCTCCTCGCGCAGAACGAAGAGATCTTGCTCCTCGGCGATGGCGCAGATCGGTACCGCGACCAATTCGAAATGGTTGGGAACCTCGAGTTCGGAGCGAAGGGGCTTTGGTACCCATCGGCTCGGTCACTCGTCGAGCTGGCCCATCCAAAGGCACTGCGAGAGGAGTTCGTTCTGCCGAGCGAGATCGAGCCGCTCTATATTCGCCTTCCGGACGCCGAGATCAACTGGAAAGTCCGAGACGGGCGAGCATGAACTCGGCGGGGGACCAGGGTTCGAGCGAGCGGTTCACCATACGACGAGCCGAAATGCGCGACGTACGATCGATTCGGCTCATCGATCGTGATGTCTTCCCAACGCCGTGGACCGGAGGGGCCACAATTGCCCAGGTTACAGCACCAGGGCGGGTGCACTTCGTCGTCGAGTGTGAGCGAAAGCTTGTTGGCCATGGTGGTCTGGTCTTTCTGGCCGATCAAGCACATGTTGCAACCATTGCGGTCAGCGAATCGTTTTGGGGTCAAGGCGTCGGCGATCTTTTGATGAAGCACCTCCGGGTCGCCGCAGCGAAAAACGAGAGCACAACGCTTTCGCTCGAAGTCCGAGAAAGCAACGCTCCAGCGATTGCGTTCTATGAACGCCACGGGTTGACCGCGGTTGGCAAGCGCAAGAAGTACTACCGCGACAACGGCGAGGACGCCCTCATAATGTCGGCGGCAACGCAGCTATCCTGACCCTCTATGGGCGACCTAATCCTCGGTATCGAAACAAGCTGCGATGAGACTGCTGCCGCGGTTGTTCGCGACGGCCACGACGTACTCTCCAACGTGGTGTCGAGTCAGATCGACATTCACGCACGCTATGGCGGCGTCGTCCCCGAAGTAGCGAGCCGTGCCCACGTCGAAATGATGATGCCCGTCGTTGCCGAGGCAATGGTCGAAGGCGGCGTCGACAAGGATGACTTGGCGGCTGTTGCCTGCACGGTGGGCCCCGGGCTCATTGGCTCTTTGCTCATCGGCGTAAGCGCCGCGAAATCGCTGGCGTTGGTTTGGGGCAAGCCGTTCATTGCGGTCAATCATCTCGAAGCGCACTTGTATGCGTCGTTCCTTGAGAAGCCAGATATGGAACTCCCCGCAGTCATTCTCTTGGTTTCGGGCGGCCACACCATGCTGGTACTCATGGAAGGTCACGGCCAGTATCGACTCCTCGGCCAGACCCTCGACGATGCTGCCGGCGAGGCCTATGACAAGGTCGCTCGTTACCTCGGGCTTGGCTATCCGGGCGGACCAATTATCGACAAGATGGCCGCCGACGGCGACCCTGAAGCGGTGCGCTTTCCTCGTGCGATGGCAAAGGACGGGTACGACTTTTCATTCTCCGGTCTAAAGACGTCCGTGGTGAACTACGTCCGCAAGAATCCTGATGTTGCCGACGTCGACATCGCTGCATCGTTTCAAGAAGCCGTCGTCGACGTGTTGTTGACCAAAGCCCAGCGAGCTGTGCACGAGTTTGACGCGAAAGGGCTGTGTCTCGCCGGCGGTGTCGCTGCGAATTCGTTGCTACGTGCTCGGACCCTCGAACTTGCCGAAGCGGACGGAGTTGCGGGCTTTGTTCCAGCTCGTTCGATGTGCACGGACAATGCAGCGATGGTGGCGGCTGCAGGGTGGTGGCGGATGGCCTCCGACGGGCCAGCGCCAATGGATCAGGGAGCAAACTCGAGCCTCGCACTTCCCACCTACGCCTAGGAGGTGCGCCGATTGGCGCTCCGCGCCTGATTCTATCGGCTGCCTCCTCAGCCATTTCTCACGCTCTTGTCGCCTTCGGCGACGGGCCGCTCTGGCCCTACTGGCGCAGCTCCCTGGAGTTCCCGCCTAGAGTTCTGCAAATGGAACTCTCGAAAGCACTTGCGTGGGCGAGTGAGCAGAAGCACGCCGTGCTCATCACCCTCCGGAAAGATGGGCGCGCACAGTCCTCTGACATTGTCTATGTGGTCGACGACGGCCGCTTCATTGTTTCGCTGACCAACACGAGGGCAAAGACGAAGAATATGTCCCGCGACCCTCGGATACTCCTGCACATAACCAATCCAGCCTCGTGGAGCTACATCTCCTTTGATGGCACGGTGGAACTTTCTGCGGTGACCGTTTCCCCCGACGACGAAACTAGTAATCGGTTGGTCGAGTACTACGAGGCGGTCGCAGGGGAGCCCCATCCGGACTGGGATGAGTACCGTCAGGCAATGGTCGACGAGGGCCGATTGCTCGCAACGTTCACGCCGACTTCGGCCGTCGGCCAAATCAACGGGTAGGGCCGAAGTCGTGAAAGGTGGTGCTCTCGTAACGTGCAGTGCATACCTCGGCATGAGCCTCGATGGATTTATCGCGGGACCAAACGATGAATTGGACTGGCTCGAACAGGTTGACCCGGTCGACGGCGAGGACTTTGGCTACACCGACTTTATGGCCAGCGTCGATGCCCTCGTTATGGGTCGCCGCACCTTCGAGGTCATTACTGCAATGGATATCGCGTGGCCATATACGAAACCGGTCGTGGTGATGAGTCGAAGCCCACTCGAGATTCCCGAGGGTGTCTCAGATTGTGAAGTATTCACCGGTTCACCCGCTGAGGTGGTAGCGGTTGCAGAACAGCGAGGTTGGTCGAAGCTCTATATCGACGGTGGACAACTGGTGTCGAGCTTCATTGCGAACGGTCTACTCGACGAGCTCACCGTTTCGATACTGCCGGTTGCGCTCGGTGGTGGAGTACCGCTCTTTGGGACGCTCCCACAGCATCACTGGTTCGCGCATCGGTCGACCAACACCTTTGCCAATGGGATGGTGCAGCTCGGCTTTGCCACCAAGAACTCGACCGCCGAGAGGTAAGTGACCTCGAGGTTTAGAAGCTACGTCGCGTTGATTTGGCCCAAGAACCAACTTGTTAATGGAGATGAAATCTCAAGATTTGGGGCGCACGGTGGGTGAGTTTTTTCGTCCGTGTCGCATTTTGACTTTCGTGACCGCATTGAGAGTTGTTGAAAATAGGCCGTTCGGCCTAGGCGAAGTCCGAGATTGAAAAATTCCATTTTTCTCCTGTTTTTTCAACCTTTCTAAGGGGTGAACCACATCTAAACACGTTCACTTTCCTTTAAGCCGCAGACCCTTCCATTCGTAGTTCGTTCTGCCTACGTTGCTCTATGCCCGTTGCGGGTGTCACACCAGACTGATGAATGGAGATAGACATGGCTGATGCCATTAAGAAAAGCCGAGGAAGGAAGCTAGGGCGCTCAGCTCTTGCTGTCTTGCTCGCATCAACCTCGTTGGCGGCAGCGCCAATCGCGGTTGGAGCACAAGATGGAGGAAGCGCCGGCGAAGCCGTAACGTTCACCTTCGAGAACCTTCAGCCCGCTGATGGTTACTTCTTTACCGAGCCGTGGGTCGGCCTTCACGGCGACGACTTCGACCTCTACAACGTGGGCGAGCGCGTCACGCCAGGCCTTGAATCTTTGGCCGAGGGTGGCAACACTCAACTGTTGGGCGAGGAGTTCGCACAGCGCGGACGCCTTCAAGCAACCGTCGGAAACGGCGCGGTGCAGTTCATCTCACCAGGAGAGACGATCTCTGGTTCGATCGACGTACGGAACCCTTCGGCGTACCCATACGTATCGTTCGCATCGATGTTCATTCCAACCAACGACGCGTTCTTCGGTAACGATGATCTCATCCGGATCTTCGACGACGCCGGAAACTTCACCGGCCCAGTCACGATCGAGATCTTCGGCTCCGACGTTGTCGACGCAGGCACCGAGGTCAACAACGCTTCTGGCGCTGCTGGCTTCTCGCTCGGCTTCGACGGCTCCGGATCGGGAGATTCGACCGACGACCCAACCGGCGTTGCTGGACCACACCCAGGATTCGACAACCTCGTTGGACTCCAGACCGCTGCCGGAACCACCATTGGTTCTAACGGCTCGGGTGGAATCACCGCAGACGAGCCACTCGCTCGTGTCACGATCGACCTCGGCGCTCCAATCAACACCGTTTCGGCTGTTGGACCGCAGTTCGAGGGCAGCGTCGTAGCTGCAACCGATCTTCCAGAGACGGTTCAGTTCGTAAGCGCTGAGTTCAACCGTTACCTCGAAGTTCAGCCAAACGTGAACGTGTACACCTCGAACCAGTCGAACACGGCTACCGAGTTCATCCTGCGCCCAGCAGGTGAAGATGGTGTCTTCTTGATCCAGTCGGTTTCGACCGGTCTCTACCTCCACGGTGAGGGCGAAGGCGCAGCGTTCAACGCAAATGTCGTTGGACCAGTCGATGACACCGCCTACTGGCAGATCTTCGACACCGGCAGCGGCTACCACCTGTACAACGTTGGCCTTGGACGTTTGCTCCAAGCTGACCGCCAAGGCTTCAACGTCGACACCGACGCAGAAGGCAACGGCGCAGACGTTGAATGGCAGATCGTTCCTGTAGAGGACGACTCTGACGGCATCGGTGCGGTATTTGTTGGAACGAACGATCTCGACAACAACGAGATTGCATCGTTCGCACGTGCAGCAGACGGAACCCTCACCCACGTCGGTAACTTCTCGACCGGCGGCGCTGGTTCGACCGAGTTCGACGGTGGCGAGGGCCTTGATCCGCTCATCTCCGCTGACTCGATCATCGTTACCGAAGATGAGTCAAAGCTCATCACCGTAAACGCTGGATCTGACTCGGTCAGCCTCTTTGCAATCAACGACGACTTCAGCCTTACGCTGCTCGACGTTGTTGACTCAGGTGGCGTTGGTCCGAACTCGGTAGCCGTCAACGGCGACCAAGTCTTCGTCACCAACATCGACCGTGATGGCCTTGCGCTCGGTGAAGCTGGAACGACCCGAGGCGAGCCAAACGATGAAGGTAACGTCGTTGGCTTCACCATTGGTGAGAACAGCCTTACTCCAACCGGATTCGCAGCTGACCTGGACAACCGTCCAGCGAACATTGCCTTCTCGACCGACGGTGATCGCATCATTGTTTCGTCGATTACCTCTGGTTCGAACGCACTCCCAGGCGAGAACGCCGAAGCTTCGATCTACAGCTTCGACATCCTCCGCTCGGGTCGTCTCCAGTTGGCTGACACCAACACTCCAACGCTTCGGGGCAACGCTGAAGGCCGTAACCTTCCTTCAGCAATCGACTTCGACATCGCAGTCCAGGGCGACCGTGAGTTCGTTGTTGTAACCGAAGCACGTGAGTTCAACTCAGCTGGTGATCCACCTGCACTTCCAGCCCTTCAGGCCGGATCTGTAACCGTGTACGAGCTTGGCGCAGACAGCTCGCTGACCATCACCGAGGGCGATTTCGCCACAACCGACGGTGACCCAGCAGCAGCAAACGCCTTCGGCGCAGACGGACAGCAGCTCACCGCTTGCTGGATCGACTTCGGTCACGATGGTTCGACGTTCTACGTCTCGAACGCCATCAACGCCACGATTTCGAGCTTCACCCTCAACGCCGACGGAAGCCTCGAGCTGATCGACACGATCGCAGCAGCAGGAACCAGCGGATTTGCTGAGGAAGGCGTCGCAATCGACGGTCCAACCACGTTTGGAACAACCGACGGCTTCATCGACCTTGACGTAAGCCCTGACGGCAACCAGCTCTACCAGCTCGCTGGCCTTTCGGGTGAAATCTACGTCTACGACATCCAGCCTGATGGCAGCCTCGTGCAAAGCCAGATCATTGGTGACGGTCTCCCAGAGATCGATACCCAGGGCCTCGTATCCATTGGCTAGGTAAACCTCCACTCGAGGATCTGTCCTTGCCTCGAGTGTCGTTTCACCTAGGTGCATCACCTAAGTGAAACCCACGACATCACCCCCACCCGGTACCCACCGGGTGGGGGTGACGTTCGTTTTCAGCCAAAATACGGTGACGTTCAGTTCTGTGGTCTGTGAGCGGAAATAATGCAGCTGGGGGACCACAGATTTTGTATCGGGTCTGGCACCTGAGCCACGCTGAGGGGTCAAGTCGTGGTGAACTAGAGCATGAGCTTCCAACAGATGTGCGCCGGTGCGATGTTTGCTGTTGCGTTAGGCGTAGCTGCATGCGGATCGAATGTCGATCCGTCGGGAGTGGCCGCGCCCGAAGGGGACACCAGCGGCGAACTGGCGGCTGAGAGTGAAGCTTCCGAGTCGACGACGTCGGTTGCGGCGACCGAGTCTTCGGCGTCATCTGTGAGCGAGAGCGAGAGCGATGACGGCGAAGTGGATGCCGTTTCCGATTCGCCGCCCGTGGACGATCCAGATCGTTCACCGCCCACTACAGAAACTTCGGGACTCGCCGGTGATGGGCAAGCACCCGCCGAGCCTGAGGGCCTGACCTGCTGGCGCGTCGAGGACTTCGGTGAAGAAGCGGCCGGCCGGTGGCGAGTAATCAACGACGGTGTTATGGGTGGATTGTCCCAAGGCGAGCTCACGTTCAACGGCGGTGTTGCCACGTTTGCTGGAACGATCAATACCAACGGCGGCGGTTTCTCGATGATCCGAACCAGCATCTTCCGCGACGGTGCAACGCTCGCCGATTCACTCGAGGGCGCCGAGTACCTACGAGTTCGCACCCGTTCGGCCAACGGGCGCGCCTACGAGCTCACTGTTCAAGACACCGCATCAAACTCTGCGGTAATGCACTTCACCGACCTTGCGGTCACCGCCGACAGTGCATGGGAAGAGCCCCTCGTTCCACTCACAGACCTTGACGCTCGAACATTCGGGACTGCGAGGCCCAACCTCGCCGACTTCGACCTCGATCAGATCTCGACGTTTGGCATCATCCTCGCCGATGGCATCGACGGCCCGTTCAGCCTTGCCATCGATCGCATCGACGCCTGCTCGCGCCCCTAAGAGATTTTTAGATGACGACGTTTTCGAAGAAGGGTTCGTCTTTGGCAATGCGTTCGTAGCTGAGTACCGACATGTCGATCGTTCGGAACTCGCCGTAGGTGATGAGTTCGTTGACCGCTCGGCCGACAGCTGGGCCTTGTTGGAGACCGTGGCCGCTGAAACCATTCGCAAACCAGAAGTTGGTCAGCTCTGGTGAGTTGCCGATGATCAGGTTGTGGTCGAGCGTGTTGTACGCGTACTGGCCGCCCCACGCCGTGACTTGAGCAATTTGATCGAAGACCGGAACGTACTTTGCGACCGTCGGCCAAATTTGTTCTTCGAATTCGTCGTGGCGAATCTCCCAATCGTCGTAGGCAATCGCTACGTCGTCTTCGGGAACGCCGCCGGTCATGTAGTGGTGCTGTTCACGGCGGAAGTGCACACCCTCAGGAGTGATGGTGAGGGGGACGTTGTGTTCGATCTTGGTGCGGCAGTCGAACACGAAGCTGGTGCGCGCTCGTGGTTCGACGGGAAGGTCGAGGCCGACCATCTCGGCAATGAGTTTGGCTCGTGGGCCCGCTGCGTTGACGATGTTGCCCGCTGCGATACGGCGACCCGATTCGAGCACGACCGCCGTCGCCGTGGTGCCCTCGGTGTCGATGCTCACGACACGGTCACGGATGTAGTCGGCGCCGTTGTGGATGGCTCGCTGACGGTAGCCCTGGAAGAACGCCCAGCCGTCGAACGAACCTTCTTTCATCGTGCCCATTCGAGACCCGGCAATGCTGCTGACATCCATGTAGGGGAACTCAGCCAGAGTCTCTTCGGGGGTGAGCATTCGGGTCATTGCGCCGCACTCATGCTGTATCCGCATCTGATTCTCGAAGGTCTCGAGGTCGGCGTCGTCACGAGCGAGGAACAAGTATCCAGTCCCGCGGTAGTTGAGCTCGGGCGATTCTCCCTCGACGTGGGTGTTCTCGTGGAAGTTGGCAATGAAGTCCAACCCGTACTGACTGATGGCGATGTTGACCGGTTGGCTGAACTGTTCACGGATCGAGTTCTGCGCCCGAGATGTTTGGGCGAGGTCATAGCTTGGGTCGGGTTCGATGACGGCAACGGTGCCGTCGAAATCGGGGTTCTCGGTGAGGTAGTAGGCAACCGCACTACCAATGGCAGCACCACCAATGCACACCACGTCGTATGACTCTCTAACTTCCATCCGAACCTCCGCGGTTGTCGCCCGGAAGTGGCGACGAAGATGCCGTATACCCCTGTGTCTTGTCGTTCTCGATCGCTGCGGGATCGCGGTCGGCTGGGTCACCGAAACCGCCTCCGCCGGGCAGTTCGAGAATGAGCCGGCGGTCGGCGGGGACGAGTTGTTTGCCTTTTGGCGAGAACGGCGTTCCGTCGTCGAGGTACACCTTGCCCGCAGCGCCGTCTTCACCGCCCGCGCGTCCCCGAGCTGCGTTGTCGACTCGGTCGAACATGGCAGAGAACTCGAACTGGTAGCCGTCTGTTGGTCCGACTTCGATGACTTGGCCGAGGCCGCCGCGATATTTGCCAGCGCCTCCCGAGCCTTCTCGAATCTCTTTGCGCCAGATGATGATGGGGCCGACCTGTTCGGTTGCTTCGGCGCTCATCGTCATAACACCCGACGGAAATGCGGTAGCGGTGAGGCCATCGAGTGTTGGGCGGGCTCCCGTGCCGCCGCTGTTGAACATCAACAGTTCGACCGGGGGGAGAAGCTCGTCTGGGTTGGCCGATCGTGCGCTGGCCTGGAAGTTCCATAGGGCGCCAGCGCCTTCGGCGGGCACGATTTCTGGGAGCGCCTGGGCGATTGCACCCAAGCACAGGTCGGTCACAAAGTGGCCAAGAACATGGCGCACCGAAACCGGGTCAGGGTCTTGGGCGTTCAAGATGACACCGTCGGGAGCGCTCACCGTAAAGGGATACAACGATGCGTAGTTGTTTGGTAGTTCGGGTGCGAGGGCCACCAACATTCCGTAGGTGAAGTACGCCTGTGCGTAGACGATCGGCACATTGATACCGAACTGGCTGAGCGGCGACGTTCCGGTGAAATCCGCGTGCATGCCCTCGTCTGAGACGGTGAGCTCGACAACGAGATCGACGGGCTTCTCGTAACCATCGACGGTCATCTCGTTGCGGTAGACGCCTTTCGCAACCGGTTCGAGCGCGGCCATCGTGGCCTTTCGAGTCCGGTCGAAGATGAACTCGGCGAGGTCGTCGAGGTCGGCCATATCGAACTCTTCGAGCATTTCGATCAGTCGTCGGCGCCCGGTCTCGTTGCTCGCTGCAAGGCCGTGGATGTCGCCAAGTACTTGGTCTTGTTCGCGAACGTTATTGCGCAGCAGGTTGACGAGGTCGTGGTTGAGTTCGCCCCGCTCAGCCCATTTCATGATCGGGATGCGAATGCCCTCTTCGTAGATCTCCATCCCGTCAGGGCCATAGCCGCGCCCGCCAACGTCAACGACGTGGGCAGTCGCAGCAAAGAAACCAATTAAAACTGCATTGTTCTCGACACTTCCGGTCGAGGTCCCCACTTCGCTCTCGTGTTCGCTACGCGAGCTACGCTCCCCCTGAGCGCTCAGACCAGCCGCTAATGGGGAGTGAGGCGGAGCCGAGCGACCATGTTGGTCGTCGCGGATGTCGGGCGGAAGTCCCGACGAAGAGACAGGCGGAGCCGAGTGACCATGTTGGTCGTCGCGGATGTCGGGCGGAAGTCCCGACGATGGATCGACAAACACTGGCGTGCAGACGGTGATGTCGTGGAGGTGGCCGGTGCCTTTCCACGGATCGTTGGTGAGGTAAACATCGCCCGGGTAAATGCGTTCGGGGCCGATGTCGTTGATGAAATGAGGCACTGCTGCGGCCATCGTGTTCACGTGACCGGGAGTGCCGGTTACCGCCTGAGCGATCATTCGTCCTTCACGGTCGAACACGCCGGCTGAGAGGTCGCCGGCTTCGCGCACCGACGTGCTGAACGCGGTCCGAATGAGGGTAAGAGCCTGTTCTTCGAGGATGGAGATGAGCCGGTTCCACATGATCTGGTTGTGGACGTCACCGGTAGTTGATCGTGTGCTCACAGCAGACCTCCACGCGTTCCAGAACCTCGGGTGATGAGCAGCGTCCCGTCGGGTTGCATGACGGCGGTGTGGTGCGAGCCGAGGACCGTCGTGGTCTGTTCTTCGACGATCACTGCGGGGCCGCTCACAGCATCGCCCGAGGCGAGTTCGGTTCGTTCGACGACGATCGAGTCGGCCATCTCGCCGCTCACGGGGTCGAAGATCGACCTGCTGGGAGAGGCAGCGATGGTGTTGGTGGCCGACGTCAGCTCGAGGATCGGCGGCGGCGGGACGACCGATGCGACCCGCACCGACCAACTCACCGTTTCGATCGCAAGGTCGGCGATAGCCCGACCAAAGAACTCTTCGTAGGCCTTCGTAAACGTGGCGCCGAGACCTTCGGCGGCAAACTCGTCGAAGTTACCGTCAGACAGCTTCACTGGGATCTCCCAGCCTTGCCCCTTGTAGCGCATCGATACTTGCCGCTCGACCGTGAGAGGGGCGTCGGTGCCTTGTCGCACGAAGGACTCAGCTTCGTCTGTGAGTTCGGCGAGCACGTCATTAACGGCGTCGTAGTCGAAGGCATCGATGCGGGTATAGAGCGAGCGCACTGCTTCATAGGCAAAGGGTGCTCGAAGGAAGCCAATGGCTGACCCCACGCCAGCTCCGGTCGGCACGAACAGCTCGTCGAGGCCGAGCTTGTCCATCAGTCGCGACGCGTGGAGCGGGGCTCCGCCGCCGAAAGCGATCATCGAGAATCCAGCGAGATCTTTGCCGTTCTCGACGGCATGGACTCGGGCAGCGTTCGTCATGTTTTCGTCGACGACTTCGGCAATGCCGACCGCTGCGGTGAGGTCATCCATGCCCAGCGGTTCGCCGATCGCCGAACGAATTGCAGCCGCGGTCTTGGTTGGGGAGAGGATGATGTCCTTCGCCCCGAAGTTGTCAGGATGGAGGCGTCCGAGTTGGAGGTTCGCGTCGGTGACTGTCGGGTCGACGCCGCCACGGTCATATGCAGCAGGACCAGGTTCGGACCCAGCGCTGTGCGGGCCGATCCGGATCTGGCCCAACGTATCGACGCTTGCGATCGAGCCGCCGCCAGCGCCGATCTCGATCATCTCGATGACCGGGATGCTGATCGGCATACCGCTGCCCTTTTTGAACCGGGTCGTGCGCGCAACCTCAAAGGTCTTTGCCGTCTGCGGCGTGAAGTCTTCGATGAGCGCGATCTTTGCTGTAGTGCCACCCATGTCGTAACTGAGCACACGGTCTCGGCCGTAGCGTGCAGCGAGGTCGGCGGCGAAAATCGCACCTCCTGCAGGACCAGACTCGACCAACCGAACCGGGAACGCTGCTGCGGTTTCGACACTCACGAGGCCGCCACCGGAATGGATGAGATACAGCGGGCAGTCGGCGCCGCGAACCTTTAGCTCTTCGGCGAGCTTGAACAGGTAGCTGGCCATGAGCGGCTGCACGTAGGCGTTCGCGCACACCGTATTGAAACGTTCGAACTCGCGCATCTGCGGCGAGACCTCGGCGCTGAGTGAAACCGAGATGTTGGGCAGTCGCTCGAGCAACATTTCGCGAAAGCGTCGCTCGTGCGCATCGTTGCGATAGCTGTGCATGAAGCCAACAGCGACGGCTTCGTACGCTCGCTCGACGATCACATCGATGACCGCAGAAGCTGCAGTTTCGTCGAAGGGGACGAGTACTTCGCCCCGGGCATTCAAGCGTTCGGGGATGACAAAGCGATCGTTGCGTTCGATCAGCGGGGTGGGTAGCACAATGTTGAGGTCGTACTGCTCGAACCGGCCCTCGGTGCGTGTTTCAATGACGTCACGGAACCCGTCGGTCGTGACGAGCGCGGTCTTTGCGCCGCGCCGTTCGATCAATGCGTTCGTGGCCAGAGTGGTGCCGTGAATGATCTGCTCGACGTCGGCCATATCGACCCCGTGCTCGGTTGCGATCCGCTCGATGCCCAACAAGATGCCCTCTTCTGGACCCCCGTGGGTAGTGAGTACTTTGGTCGATTCGAACGACGTTGCGCCGTCAGCGTTCGGTAGCTCGATGACGACGTCGGTGAACGTACCCCCAACGTCAGCTCCGATGCGGACGCCCCGTGCCTCATTCGCCATGGCTAGAGATCCTCGATCTTTGGGAAGTTGGCTGGCGGGCGAATGTCGACGGTCGCCGACCGCTGCTGGGCGAGCATGCCGCCGTCGACCTTGATGACATCGCCCGTAATGTAGGACGCTTCGTCAGAAGCGAGGAACAGTGCGGCGCCGGTCATATCTTCAGGTTCACCGACTGCACCCATCGGGATGTTGACGCCGCTGATCTTGCGGTACTCCTCGCCCTGGCTCGCAGTGTCGATCGAGCCAGGCATCAACGCGTTGACACGGATTCCATAGCCCGCGAGGTCGATCGCCATTGCCCGGGTGAGAGCTTCGATTCCGCCCTTGGTTGCGTCGTATGCGGTGAAGGCACGGTGTGCCCGGGTAGCGCCACCAGAGCTCATGTTGATGATGCAGCCACCACCTTGCTTGGCCATGATTCGAGCTGCTGGGTGCGATACGAGAAAGTGGCCGGTGAGGTTCACGTCGACGATGCGGCGCCACCATGCTTCGTCCGCTTCGAAGAAGTGGAGCATCGGGCTGACGATGCCGGCGTTGTTGACGACCACATCGATGCGGCCGTGCGCTTCCATCGTCGAATCGATCATGGTGCCGACCTGGTCTGCGTTCGACACGTCGGCGATTGCGCCCATTGCAGAGCCACCGTTTGCGTTGATGGCTTCGACGACTTCAGTAACGTTGGCTTCGTCGATGTCATTGATGACGAGCTTGCAACCTTGCCCTGCGAATCGCTCGGCGATCGCTCGGCCGATGCCTTTGCCCGCGCCGGTCACGAGAACGACCTTGCCGTCGAGAGAACTGTAGGTAGTGGTCATGGTTCTGAGTCCTTCTTAGAGATCGTTTGAGAGTCGGCTGGTGAGCGCGTGAATCGCTTCTTCGTTGCGGCGGTAGTAGGTCCAGCCCTTTATGGGTGTCGCGATGATGAGATCAGCGTCGACGAGAACTTTGAGGTGCCGGGAGCCTGCGGGCTGGCTGACGCCGAGCTTGTCGACGATGAACTGATTGCACGCGCCATGCTCGTCGGGGTCGCCGTGTTCTTGGGGCGGGAAGTGTGCCTTCGGGTCCTTCAGCCACTCGAGTATCTGCAAGCGGCGCTCGCTGGCTATGGCTTTGAGCGAGGCTTCGAGTTCGGCCGTCGGCTGCTGCGTAAGCGTCATAGCCATATAACTAACCTGTTATTTAGACACCTGTCAACGCAGGAGTAGATTTGGCTGAAATTTCGGGAGGTTCTAGTTGCACATCGACTGCGGACCCAACGCCACCACACGTGTCCCTACGTTCCAATCTCGATGTGATCGAGCCACCAGATCGCGAATCGACGCTTCTTGGCGCAGGGGGATTCGTTTGGAACGAGCGAAATCTCGTGCGCATCGTTGATTCTCCCGCCTCGCGGCTCCGACGCGCGGTAGTGTCCGGACGTGACGATTCGAGCAGCGACCGGTATTTGAGACAAGCTGCGACCAACAAGCCGAGCAACTAGGGACGAGCCCAGGGCGTAAACGAGGTAGCCCGTGGTCACCGGGTTTGTGAGCGATTCTGAACAAAACCCGTCAACTCAGAGGTGTCAAATGAGCATTCAGGAACGGCAAGAACAAGAAGCCGAAGCGATGGAGAATTGCGAGAACGAGGAGATTCAGTTCGTCGGAGAAATCCAGCCCTACGGTTGGCTTATGGGAGTCCGCGTCGGGACTCAGGTTGCAACCCTCGTCTCGGACAACGTGGAAACGATGACCGGGCTTTCTGTCGGCGATGTCCTCGGCATGCCCCTCGATAAATTCTTCTCCTCTGATTTACTTCACACGATCAGAAACGCATCTGGGCACAGCACGATCACCCAACAACGCGAGCACATCGGCACCGCAACCGTAGGACTTGGACAATTTGACGTGACGATGCACGTCGCCGATAACGTCGCAATCTTTGAACTCATCCCCGTGGTTGCAGGGAATGATGCCGTGGTGTCGTTCAGCAAGGCACAAGCCATGCTGAACCGCCTCAGCACCATCGATGACCTCAACGAGTTGTTGGACGAAGCAGTCGCCGAGCTTCGCTGGTTCAGCGGTTTCGACCGCGTCAAGACATACCGATTCCTTTCCGATGGCTCCGGCGAGATCGTTGCTGAAGCAGTAAGGTTTGGTGTCGATTCGTTCCTCGGTCTTCGCTTCCCTGCTGCCGACATTCCTCAGTCGGCTCGCAAGTTGTACGCCAGCACGCCAATTCGATCTATCTCCGATGTCTCTGGCGTGCAGGCCAAGCTCGTGTCGGCAGCGGGCCAGCCCGATGTCGACTTATCGCTGGCGATCCTTCGTGGCCATGTTCCAGTGCATTCGCTCTATCTCAAGAACATGGGTGTCGCCGCAACGTTGTCGCTGCCGATCGTGATCGACAGTGAGATGTGGGGTCTGTTTGCGTTCCATCACCACGAGCCGCGAAACCTGTCGTCGGCCGAATCGCTCGTCAGTGAACTCTTGGGGCGCTCGCTCTCGATTCTCATTCAGGCAGCGACCGAGCGCCGGCGCCGCCGGTACCTGGACCAATGCCTTCAGATATCGACCAGTCTCTTTGGCCCGAACGACAGCCCCGTTGGGTTCGGCGCCTACTGGGATTCGGCGTCGAGCGAGCTGCGCGAACTCATAGCATGTGATGGTGTCGCCTTTGTGCTGAAGGACAAGGTGATGCCCTACGGCGACTGCCCAACCGAAGAGGGCATGAGAGCGCTCGTGAACCACGCGCAAGGCGTAGGTGACGACATTCAGGGCTTCGAATGTCTTGGCGAAGTGGTGCCGAGTGATCTGCGTCAGTCGAGCGCAGGAGCGCTCGTGCTCGCCGATCCGGTGCCGCTTTCTGATGCGCTCATCTTTTTTCGGAACGAAACGAGTGACGATGTGCGATGGGCGGGAAATCCGGAGAAGGATTTGGTCGACGATGGCGGTTCGCTTCGCCTCAACCCGCGGTCGTCGTTCGCCGAGTACCTCGATAACACCGCTGGTCGGTCATCGAGTTGGGATGGCGACGAGGTCGATCTCGCAACTTCGCTCGTTCAGGCGCTGCGACGCAGTTACTCGACCGCCGAAATGCAAAAAGAGCACACCGACCGGATGGGCCTGATGGTCCGAGAGCTCAATCATCGAGTCCGAAACATCCTCGCGGTCGTCCAGTCGCTCGTTTCGCAGTCCGATGTCTCCGACGAGGCTGTTGCGGCCTATGTCGATGGGTTGGAGCGGCGCATTCATGCGTTGGCAGGAGCGCACGACCTGCTCACCGAAAGCGAGTGGGGAAAGGTCGACCTTCGCAGCCTCTTCGAAGGCACACTGAGGCCCTACAGCGAGACCAAAGCGAATGCAATCGTGCTGACCGGCAGTCAGGTTAGTGTCGACGCTCCTGTCGCCTCCGCGCTGACACTCGTCATCCACGAGCTGGCGTCGAACGCGGCAAAATATGGTGCGTTGAGCAACGAAACCGGACAGGTAAATCTGTCGTGGCAGGTCGATGACACTGGCTTCGTAATCGACTGGAAAGAGTCGGGCGGACCAACGGTCATACCCCCCACGAGGACCGGGTTCGGGACATCGGTCATCACCGAGTCGCTCGCCTTCGAGTTTGACGCAGAGGTGATGCACAACCTCAGTCCAGACGGGGTGATCGCTCGATTTGTGCTCTCATCGCAGCTCGCAATTCCAACCGAAGAAGGCGACGATGTCAGCGCCGAGGGAGGCCCCGGTGATGCTTCTGGATCCAGCGATAAACGAACGATCCAAATACTCGTAGTCGAGGATGACTTCGTCGTGAGCAAAGACACGGTGGCCAAACTCAAGCGTTTGGTTTCGGCCGAGGTTTCTGTCGTGCCGTCGGTGGAGGCGGCGCTTCGCATTCTCGACGAGCAAACTTTCGATTTCGCCATGCTCGATGTGAATTTGCGCGGAGACTTCAGCGGACCTGTCGCTGACGCCCTTACCCAGTGTGGTACTCCGTTCGTCTTTGCGACAGGATATGGAAGTCGGGATCGCGAACTCGTCGGTTATGAGTCTTTGGGAATTTTGACCAAGCCACTGACCAAGACCCGGTTGCAGAACGCGCTCATGGAGGCGGGAATCCTTAGTGAGGCAGACGTTTAGTGAATCGTAGAATACTGATCATGGAGGATGACCGAGATCTCCTCAATCAGTGGGCCAGCAGTTTTGAAGGGATTGGATTCGAAGTCGCAATGAGCGCAAGCCGTACCGAAGCGGAGGCGTTCCTCAACGAGACTCGGTTCGATGCGCTCGTGACCGACATCTTTGTCGAGTCTGGCGGCGCCGTCACTGCTGGTGAAGGCGGGCTCTTGTTGATAGGTCACGTACGCAATCCTGGCCTTGGCTTTACTCCCGAGTGGGCAAAGACCATGCCGATCGTGGCGGTAACCGCTACTCAGGCATCGAGGGTGACCCAGGCTCAAACATCGCCCACGTTCGATCCGCTGAACTTCGCATCAGGCGGTGGCGCCGATAGCACGATGCGCAAACCGTTCGAGACTCAGGAGCTCGTGACGGTCGTTGTCGACCTGATCGAATCGAGCAAAGCGTCTGAATGATTGACGAGTGCTTGCTCAATCACTCCTTATAGCGGGCGTGGCATGTCGATATTGCGGAGATTGCGTCGGCTCTCTTCAACATAGAGCTGCGAGCACTCGAGCTTCTCTCGCATTGCATCGACGTGCGCACGAATCAGGATCGCTTGGCGCATTGCTGGCGGGAGATCTTCGCTGGTACCTGAGGGAATGTAGTTAGTCATAATGAGTTTCAGTTAGCTGCCTATATTCGGTGTCGTGTTGGGTTCCCGCTTCGACAAAAAATAGTTCGGATTGCGCGCCCCAAATTTTAGATGTTTTTCTTGAAATAGTTCTCTCGAATTGTGAAATTTGAGTCGTTCTAATCACCCTTCAAAAATGGCTTGCCATCGATGATTAAATCTCCACAAAACGGCTAAATATGGAGGGTACAAAGACGATAAATGGGGCGGGACGACCGGAAGGGTAGCGTGAACGAAGCGTTCCAAACCGAGCAAGCAAAACCTAGCGGAGCCCAGATAACCGACGTAGTTCGCAGAACAAAGGTCCAAAGCCTGATTGCGCGTCGGCGTATCGCCGAAACGCTCGACTTGGTTCAGCAGCAGGAGCACCAGGGCCAGCAACGACAACCTTGCAACGGTGGCCTTTGGCGCCTACCTCGCCAGAATTGAGCGAGCCAGTCCCATTTGCGTCAGTCGGGCGTTGGGGCAGGTTGCCTGACCGAATCCCAGTAGGTAGTGATTTGCTCGCAGAGTCCGACCGTCTCGTGATAGCCCATCGGCTTTTCGTGGTACGCGTTTGCTCCGGCTGCGAAGACGTCGTCGATGTCCTTGCGGTAGCTGGACGTGCTGAGCGCGATAATTACCGGACCCGGCGACCAACGCTCGCGAATGGAGCGGATGAGCTCTTTTCCGTCCATTCCCGGCATCTTTAGGTCCGTCACGATCAAGAGCTCAGCCAATCGGTCGGGCGTCAGCTTTTCTACCTCTGCAAGGGCGTCTACCGCGGAAGTGCAACCGATGATCTTGCGTTGCGGGCACGAGGCGGCAAATGCCCGCTTGAGTAGCGGGAGGTCTTCATCATCGACCACGAGAATTGCCATTGCGCACTACCTACTTCGGAATCCAGAACGAGAAGGTTGCTCCTCGATCAACTTCGCTCGATGCCCAAATTCGCCCGCCGTGGCGTTGCACGATCCTACGGCAGATCGCAAGACCGACACCCGAGCCGGGTTGATCTCCGTGGAGACGTTGGAATGGTTCGAACAATCGCTCATGCTCGGTTTGCTCGAAGCCAATGCCGTTGTCTTGGACCGAGACCACGATTCCGCTATCTGATTCGCTTGATGAGATGGTGATTCGCGGCGGAGCCGAACCAGTGAACTTGAGTGAGTTCTGCACAAGGTTCGCTATCACCTGACGGATCCCTTCTGCGTCTCCAACGAGTTCTGGCTCGACGATTTCCATCTCGACCTCGGCATTCGCATCCTGAATCGAGGACCGGAGGTCGACGGTAAGATCTTCGACGACGCGGCGCAGGTCGATGACCTTTGGTTCGCTTGCATCTCGGCCGATCGACGCGAAATCGAGCAGACTGTCGATCAACCCTCCCATCCGGCTGGATGATTCGATCACCTTTTCGAGGTGCGGCGCGGCCGGTGAATCGTTATCGAGTTCTTCGAGTGCGATCTCGGCGAAGCTGCGGATCGATCGAACCGGTGCTTTCAAATCGTGGGCTGCGACGTGGGCGAAATTATCGAGGTCTTCGTTTCGTTCGGCGAGTAGCGCAACATCATCGCCAGTTGAACGCTTCAACTCAAGGAGCTGTGATTGCAACTTGGCGTTTTTGTTGCGTAGGTCGTGTAACTCTCGACCGGTTTCATCAGCGTCCATGGCAATGACGAGAACCGTGCCGGAAGGATGCGAAACACCAAGAGGGTCATTCTCGATCGGCGAATACCGGATTATTGCCCACACGCTCTTGCCGTCGATCATGAGTCGCTCACGGACTTGAGCTGTCTTTCCGCCTCGCGCTGCATCGAATGCTGCGAGATGTAGCTCACTGTCGAACCCTTTGCGTCCAATCTCAGCCGCATCAGACCAATTCTGAGGGAATTGGTCGGCGGTCAACCCAGCCGAAGACTCGACCGTACCGTCAGCGCCGACGATAGCTTCGCCGCTAACCCCGCGCAGCTCGGCGCTCGCAATGCTGAGGTGTTCGAGTTCGTGCGAGTGGAGCATGTCCTCGAGATGGGCTTGGCGGTATCCGACATAGGTGACACCGTCGAAGGTGAACGGCCAGACAAAGCAATGGAGGGCCTTCCCAGACTCGTCGACGACGACTCGAGCCACGCCCGTCTGGTTGCGCACTGCGTTACCGAACGCGTTCTGTTCGTCGGTCGTTGCCCACTCTTTCAGGTGAGTCCCGATCAGCTCGCCCGAATTAGTAAGTCCGCGAAGCAGGGCAGATTGTGGATTTGCGTATTCGACGACGCCCGATGTCGACAAGATCATGATCGAGTACGAGAGGTCGTGGATCGCAGCACCGAGCATTCGATGCTCGTCTGCGAGTTCGAGTTCGGTGATGTTGACGATGGCGATGAGTACACCCCAGCGGTGACGAGCGAGCTCGTAGCGACTGATCTGTACGACCAACCGCTGGTCGGGGATTGCCGTATTGCGCACCGCACGAGAAATTCGAGTGTCTTCTTCGAGCACTTCGCGGATCGTTTCGGCCAAGTTGGGATAGGTCAACGTGGTGACGATGTCGTCGAACGGACGACCAAGATCGTTGTCGCGTACCCGGAAGTAGTCCCTCGCTGGCTCGTTGAAACGTCGCACGGTGCAGTCCTCTGCGAGGAAGACGACACCGATCTCTGTCGACGACATCAGCTGCTCAAGGTCGGCGGTGAGCTCGAGCACTTGGTCGAGTCGTCGCTGGTGTTCGTCGTTGAGCGTGCGTAGCTCCTCGTTGACCGACGACAGCTCTTCGTTGGTCGACTGCAACTCTTCGTTGGAGGCGATCAGCTCTTCGTTTGCAGCGTTGAGCTCTTCGTTCGATGTTTCCTGTTCTTCGAGAGAACTTTGGAGGCTCTCGCGGGTGTGTCGGAGCTCTTCTTCGAGGACGAGAAACGCAGCCTCTTCGTCTTCGTTTGCGAGAGGGGGTAGTGGACGAACCGGCACATCGACCGGAGCGATCGGTGGGGCCACATACAGCAGATAGGACGACCGGCTTGCGCCGGTAGTGAGTCGCTTTCCAAGAAGGGCGAGCGAGTTCCCCTCGGAATCGCGGTACAAACTACCGAGGGGGCGGGGCGTGGCCGTGGCGGCGCCCGTCTCGAGCTCCCTTAGCGTCGCGCCGATGATCAAGCGAAGGTTCGCGTCAGAAACAAGCGAGAGTACGTCTTCGGTCGGTCGCCCCGGAGGCTGCTGAATCCATGACGCAGCGCCACCCAGGATGTACGAGATCTTGCGTTGGTCATCGACCAGAAGCCCCGCAGCGAACTGCTCGGCGAGCATTGCGTCGTACGCTCGCAACACCGCAGGGTCGGTCGTTGACCGCCGGGTCTGAGTCGGGACGACGATGTCGGTTCGCATCGGTGGGTCGCGGCGATACCCGCGTTCGATCGAATCGGACTCTTTCGTGTAGAGCCGCCAGGTAGCGCTGACCGTCGAGTAGTCCGGTGCGGCGAAGCCAATCGTCTCGCTCGACCCGAGAAACAGGGTTCCACCCTGGCGCAGGGCAAAGCCCATCGATGCAATCGCCCGTTCTTGAGCGGGTGCCCGAAAGTAGATGAGCAGGTTTCGACAACTCACCATGTCCACTCGCGTGAAGGGTGCGTCGGTGAGTAGGTTGTGCTTTGCGAACGTAACGGCGGACCGGACGTGTTTTTTGATCGTCCACTCGCCGTCGTTCTCGAGAAAGAACTTTTCACGTCGCGCTGGAGAGACCCGCTCCATACGCTCGGCCGAGTAGATACCAGCCGCGGCGTGGTCGAGCGCTCGGGAGTGCACGTCGGTGGCAAAGGTCTGCACGCCCGTGCTTGATATGCCCGCACGTTCGGCTGCTTCCATTGCGAGCATGGTGAGCGAGTAGGCCTCTTCGCCCGTTGCACATCCTGGCGTCCAAATGCGGATCGGCCGACCTTCAGATGCAGCGCGCTCGGCGAGCTGTGGCATGACATCGTTCTCGACCAACAAAAAGGCGTCGGGGTCGCGGAAGAACGATGTGACGTCGATGAAGAGGTCCTCGATCAAAGCGCTTCGCTCATCGGCGTCTTTTCGAAGCACAGCGGCGTACTCACCGATCGCATCGAACCCCGACATCAGCAGTCGTCGCTGGAGGCGACGATGAATCGTTCCCGGCTTGTATTCGCGGAAGTCGATCTCGTTGGTGGATGCAATGTGAGTGAGGATGCTGACTTCCTCGGGTTCGAGCATGGGCTCGGGGCCATCGTTGGGTCGGCGACCGGTGCGAGCAAAGATCTCGACGGCGATCGCAAGTGACGTCGGGTCGAGCACGCTGTCGACGTTTCCGCTCCGCTGCGCCGCTACCGGCATGCCCTCGAAGGCGGCCGATGAGTCTTGGGCAAGCGTGATGCCTCCGACACGGCGAACCTCCTCGACCCCGAGTGTGCCATCGGAGCCAGTGCCCGAAAGGACGATGGCGATGGAGTTTGGTCCGTAGTTGACGGCGATCGACTTGAAGAAGATGTCGATCGGGCGGGGGATTTCCTTCGAGTCACTGTCTCGGTCGGAGACGACGAAGACGTTCTCCACAATTTCGAGTTGAGTACCCGGAGAAATGAGGTACACCTTGTTCGCTTCGAGCGAAGCACCGTCAACGGCTTGGGTGACATCCATGCCTGTGTGGTTACTGAGCAGGCTGACCATCATTGATTCATGGTCGGGTGAGAGGTGCTGTACTACGACGAAGGCAATGCCCGTATCGCTCGGCATGGCATCGAAGAACTCTTCTACCGGTGCAAGTCCACCCGCCGAAGCGCCGATGCCACACACGATTGTTGGGTCGTTCCCATTGGTCTTTGTCGACATTGCATCAACCACCGTTTCTCCCGCTCAGAGTTGCTACTCGAGAGCGGCAGCGTGGAGGCGCTCGCGAGCTCAAGCGGAGACTACCACGGACCTGGAGTCTGAGCCTCTTGAGCGGCAGTGGTTGGTGGGCCGATTTGTTGACCTACACGCGCGGAAGTTCGAACATGATGGTCGAGCCGTGGGTATCGTCGCGAGCATCCAGCCAGATCTCTCCACCCATCGCCGTGAGATGACGCCGACAGATAGCAAGCCCAAAACCTGAGCCCTCGCCCGAGGTATCTAAACGTTCCAGCGGCAGGAAGACTCGGTCGGCCTCCGATGCGGGAATCCCAATGCCGTTGTCGCGCACCGCGACCCGAACGGTCCGGCCAGACGCTTCGACAGCTGCACTGACGGTGATCTCGAGGGGACGGTCAGGGCAGCGGAACTTGATTGAATTGCTCACCAAGTTCTCGATGACCCGCCACATTGCTGTTGCGGCCCCGTTCACGGTGAGGTCCGGTTCAATCTCGATGTTGACCGTTGCGTCCGCCCGGTCGAGGTCAGCCTCGACGGCGTCGATGACCTCTTCGACCGTCGGTCTGATCTCGATCGGCCCAACATTTGGCTCGGTTCGCTTGACGTTTGAGTAGTCGAGCATCGATAAGACAATCTCGTCGAGCCGACCGAGCGTAACGTCAAGTCGGTCGGCGAGGTCGGTGACCCGGTGGAGCACACCGTTGAGACCTTGGTTCAGCGCCACCTCAACAGTTTCACCGCCAGCTGTGATCTCGTGGCTGATGGCTTGCGAAAGAAGACGTGAGGTTCGCAACGGGGCGCGTAAGTCGTGGGCGACCATCGATGCGTATTGTTCGAGCTCGTCGTCTGCAATTGCAAGCGACCCTTCGAGTTTCGCTAGGCGGCGGTGGGCGGTGTGTCGAGTGACGGCAAAGTTGATGGACCGTCGGAGCGTGTCTTCACAAATCTGATCCTTGTGAATGTAGTCCTGTGCGCCGAGCGCCAAGGCCGCAACGGCGAGCTCTGGTCGTGTCGCTCCGGTTAAGACGACGAGCGGAATATCGGGAGCCGCCGCCGACAGTGCCTCTGCAGCTCGAAGGCCTTGGGCGTCGGGCAGGCCGAGGTCACTAACGATGAGATCGGGAACGACGGTCTCGAGCGCGCTGAGAGCGTCGGTCAACGTCGTCTTGTGAATCAGGTTCCACTGGGTTTCTGATCGTTGAAGCCAGACAGCCATGAGGTGGGCATCGTTCGGGTCATCTTCGACGAGAAGAATTGTTCCCTGTTCGATGTCTCCAGCACGGTCTCCAGCACTGTCTCCAGCACTATCGATCACGCTTGGCCGCGATTGCTTGGTGGGGTCGAAAGGCTGAGGTCGGTCGTGTTGGTTACGTCTACGACATCGGTGATGTTGATGGCTTCGGATCCGTCGATGTCGTGGTACTCAGCAGAAGACTTTGCGATCGTGATCGCTCGTTCGAGAAACTCTTCCATGCCCTTGAACGAACTTGGCTTCGTTTGGAACAGAACCGCTCCGCGCTCATAGCTTCGTTCCTCGTCTTCGACGCGCGCTGAACTCGTGAAGACGACGACGGGAACTTGCCAAAAGAGCGGGTGGGCCTGCAGTTCTTCTAGCGTTTGGTGCCCGTTCAGTCGAGGCATTCTCAGGTCGAGGATAATGAGGTTTGGAAGCTCATCAGCGCGTGTGGGTACGTAGAGATCGGCCAGAAGCCTCGAGCCGTCAGGGACGAAATCGAATACCAGCGGCTTGGAGACTCCCTCGGCGGCAAGTTGCATCAGGATGTGCTCTTGAGGATCGTCGTCGGCCATAAGGATCCGTAGCGCTTCGCTGCCCCCGCGATTGCCAGCTAGCTGAAATGCTTGGTTCCCTATACTCATCGTTCTGGCCCTCAATTCTGTTTCGGGAGTCTCCCGTACTAGGTAAGTCGTCGGACTTGATTCTGTGATTATGAGACTTTCGAACCATTCAATTCGCACTACCAAAAGCCGTTGAACGTCGCCGAGAGGCGGACGCATTTTTGCGACCTGATTGCCGGACGTCATGGTCCACCTTGCGCAAACTTCGCGCGTTAGCCAGCTTGGCGAAAGGGCTGGGAAAGTCGGTCTTCGGGAACGATGTGGCTCGCTTCGCCGATGTACTGCGACGTCGGCTTTGCCACGCTGATCACCCGTTCGAGAAACGCCGCCGTCTCCGAAAACGAGTTGGGCTTGTTCTCAAAGAGGATCGCCCCAGCTTCGAGACACATCTTCTCGTCGCGGCGGCGACTCGAACTCGTGAAGACCACGACGGGAATCTGCCAGAACATCGGGTGCGCAGCGAGCTCAGTGAGCGTGCGCATGCCATCGAAGCCGGGCATTCTCAAGTCGAGGATGATGACGTTTGGAAGTCCGTCGATTGTCGATGGAACGTACAGCTCGGTGAGGAGTTGTTTCCCATCGGGCACGAAGTCGAAGACTACCGGGGTCGGGATTGCTTCGGCTGCCATCGACATCAGGAGGAATTCGTCATGGTTGTCGTCAGCCATCAAGATGCGGACCGCTTGGCGCTGTCCTCTTGGGGCTTTTGCAGCGTTCTTGCCTACACTCACCATCGCTCACTTTCACCACCCCCACCAACCTTCAAGGGAGCTTCTCTCGTCGCTACCTGATGTATCGACCACGAACGGCCGGAACTAAGTCATTTGGCCCAGTTGCACTCGAAGTTGGCGTGAAATATGCGTTTCGCGCTGGGGTATACGGCGATCGCTGGGGATTCGACACGCGTCCTGAGTGTCGCCTCAATTTCGAACTTGGGCATCGGTCGTTGCGAGGCTTAGCCCTACCAACAATTCACGGGGCCGCGCGAGCTATGAAGGTTCCTCGAATTCGTTGTTTTCCTGTCAATAATCTTCGTTTCTCGACCGTGGCACCGCTTGCTTTTGGAGCCAGAATGGACGCCTGTGAGCCAGCAGCAATCTCTCGTCGCCCTCGATGCTGAAGGGGTCCTGATCCCCGAGGTGTGGATTGCTATTGCCGACGCCACCGGAATCGAGGCGTTGCGCCGGACAACCCGCGAAGAGCCCGACTATGACGTGCTCATGGAGGGCCGGCTCGCCTTGCTCGCCGACAATGACGTCACCATGTCGGCAATCCAAGAGATCATTTCCGACCTCGGTGCGCTCCCTGGTGCATGTGAGTTTCTCGATGAACTCCGTGCTCGCACCCAGACCGTTATCTTGTCCGACACGTTCGAGCAGTTTGGCGTGCCAATGATGTGTCACCTCAACCGGCCGACGATGTTGTGTCATCGCCTCGTGGTCGAAAACGACCTCATCGTCGGGTACGAACTGCGGATGGAAGACCCAAAGCGAAACGCTGTGAAAGCGTTTCAGTCGCTCAACTACCGGGTGGTCGCTGCGGGAGACTCCTACAACGACACGACCATGCTGGCTCAGGCCGATGAGGGGTTTCTCTTCCATGCGCCGGCGAACGTGATCGAAGAGTTCCCTCAGTTTCGAGCGCTCGACACCTACGACGAATTGCTCGATGCGCTGAGCAACGCAATTACCTAGCTCGAAAAGCGTCGAAGACCTTGCCATTTGGGGCTGCCCTTCCCGCACGCGATGTTGCCGACCTCATCTTCTCGCTCGTACTCGGTGTCGAACTTCGCAACAAGATTGATGACAGCGAAGAACGCTCGGACCGACTCTTCGGAATGGCGCGCCTCGCCGCCGCACTCGCCGAATCGAACGCTGTTTCACGCAGCTAACGCTGTTTCACGCAGCTAACGCTGTTTCACGCAGCTAACGCTGTTTCACGCAGCTAACGGACCACAGATTCCTACGATTCAGGAAAAGGCTGCCGCGAACATCTCGAGAGATTTTGTCCAGCTCGTCTCGGCAGCGGTCTCGTCGTAGCCCGGATAGCCGGGCCAGGTAAAGCCGTGATCGACGCCTGGAAAGGTCATGACCTCGACGTGATCGAGCGGCGCAACCGCATCGAGAAATCGTTGATGCATCGCAATCGACTGCACCTTGTCGGCTTCGCCAATCCCGAGATACATCGGCCGGGTCAGTTCGCCGGCAGAAAGATGTGGTGAGTCAGGGTTGTCGTCGGCCATGAACGACGGATGGAAACACGCACCGGCGAGCACTCGCTCGGGGTTCTGCTCAATCGCCCGATAGACCGCTCGAGTTCCGAGGCAGAACCCAATCGCTACATAGGGGGTCTCGTTCGAAACTCCCGCCGCCTCGAGTGCAACCGCACCGTCGTGTTGGATCTGCCCGTCGGTCATCGCTCCGATCCAGCCCATCACCTCATCCCTCGCTCCAGGAGCTCCCATGTCCTTCGGCTCTTTGAATAAGAGACGACCAATCCGGTGATGAAGATCGGGCGTGACCACCCGGTACCCGTTGCTCGCGAGCCGAGCCATCGAGTCCCGAGTCGCCGGACGAAGCCCAGGCGCATCAATGAAGTAGAGCACCGTGGGCCAGTCGCCACCGCCTTCGGGTGCGTTGACCGGTTCGGTCACCACAACCACCATGTCCCCATCGTTCGTGGCTGCTTCGACCGTGTGTTCCATCGTCTCCATCAGCCCACCCTAGTTTGCCCTGCCACCGAGCTTGGCCTCGATCGAATGGCTCGCTAGGGAGACGGCGCAGAGCGCAACTGGCGACTACCCGTCTTGAGTGAAGTTCGCTTTCATCTGTTCGTCTCCCTCACGCCACCGAATGATGGTGTCATCGTCGAGCGTTAGCGGTGGAGGTTCGTCGACCGCGAAGTTTCGGTGTGTGTCGGTTCCGCGAACAACCATTGCGCTCGCAGGAACATCCGACGCCATTGCGTTATGTGCCGCGAGATACTGCACATTGAGGCCGATGCGTCGATCGTTGCTCGTATTGGGT